>NZ_JBEPBF010000179.1:0-16433 GCF_040298985.1 Streptomyces sp. NPDC001093
CGGCCGCAGCCCATGCGCGGCCGCCCGCTCCCGCACCCGGGCGCGGTCGTCCGGGACCCGGGGGCGATACCGCTCCCGGAGGCCGGCCGTGGCCCGGGCGACGTCGCTGTCCGGCACGAAGTAGGCGCCGTCCTTGTCGACGGTGGTGACGAGGACACCGCCGGGCCTGAGCACCCGGGCCGCCTCGGCGAGTACGGCGGCCGGCTCGGGCAGCAGATGGAGCAGCCAGACGATCACCACCGCGTCCACGCAGCCCGGCCTCAGGGGCAGCCGGGTCGCGTCGGCGCGGATCACACCGCGCGGCACGCGCCGAGAGGCGAGCCCGAGCATCCCTTCCGAGCGGTCCGCACCGAGCACCGTCCGCCCCGGCCGTCGCAGCCTCCTGGTGACGATGCCGGTCCCGCACGCGAGGTCCAGCACCGTCCCGGGGCCCTGGGGCAGCAGCTCCTCCAGAGCCTGCGCAGCCGCCCGGGCGCGCGGTTCCCCACCCCGGGACGCGTCGTACCCCCGGGCCTCCTCGTCGTAGTCGATCACGCGGCCATCATCGCCGAATCTCCGTGCAGGCGTGGCGAGTTGCTGCCGCGCCTCTTGACTCCACTGGTCCGGACCTTTAGTTTCACGCCTTAAACAAAGTCAGCGGACACCCCAATGCCCACTCTGTTCACCGGTGTTGGACCCCAAACCCCCCACGCGAGAGGCCGCCCGTACATGGCCAGACCACTCCCCACCGCAGTCCCGCTCGCCGTCCTCGCGCTCTCCGCCGGACTGCTCACCGCCTCCCCCGCCCAGGCCGCCACCGGCGCCATCACCGGGCTCGCCGGCAAGTGCCTCGACGTCGCCGGCGCCAACTCGGCCGACGGCACGCCCGTCCAGCTCTACGACTGCAACGGCACGAACGCCCAGCAGTGGACGGTCGGCACCGACGGCACCATCCGCGCCCTCGGCAAGTGCCTGGACGTGACCGGCGATTCGACCGCCGACGGCGCCAAGGTACAGCTGTGGAGCTGTACCGGCGGCGCGAACCAGAAGTGGACCGTCACCGCCGCCCACGACATCGTCAACCCCCAGGCGAACAAGTGCCTGGACGTCACCGGCAACAACTCCGCCAACGGCACCCGGACACAGATCTGGAGCTGCAGCGGCGGCGCCAACCAGAAGTGGAACGCACCCGCGAGCGGGGGCGACGGCACCCCGTCCGCGCCCATGGCCGTCGCGCCGTACCTCTACAACGGCTGGGGCAGCCCGCCCGACCCCGCCACCATCACCCAGGCCACCGGCGTGAAGTGGTTCACCCTCGCCTTCGTGCTCAGCAACGGCTACTGCAACCCGCAGTGGGACGGCAGCCGCCCCCTGACCGGCGGGGCCGACCAGCAGACGGTCGACACCGTGCGGGCCGACGGCGGTGACGTGATCCCCTCCTTCGGCGGCTACAGCGGCAACAAGCTGGAGAGCTCCTGCTCCAGCGCGGGCGAGCTGGCGGCGGCCTACCAGAAGGTCGTCAACGCCTACGGCCTGAAGGCGATCGACATCGACATCGAGGCCGACGCCTACAGCAACGCCACCGTGCAGCAGCGCACCGTGGACGCGCTGAAGACCGTGAAGGCCGACAACCCGGGGCTGAAGGTGTACATCACCCAGGGCACCGGGCAGAGCGGGCCCGACACCAGCCTCATCGACCGCGCCGCGTCCTCCGGGCTGACCGTGGACGCCTGGGCCATCATGCCGTTCGACTTCGGCGGCGCCGGACAGAACATGGGCAACCTGACCACCCAGGCGGCCGAGGGTCTGAAGAACGCACTGAAGAACGCATACGGCTACAGCGACGACCAGGCCTACCGGGACATGGGCATCTCGTCCATGAACGGGATCACCGACAACAACGAGACCGTCACGGTGAACGACTTCCGGACCATCCTGGCCTACGCGCAGGCGCACCACCTCGCCCGGCTCACCTTCTGGTCCGCCAACCGTGACCGGCCGTGCACCGGCGGCCCCGCCGACAGCTGCTCCGGCGTCGCCCAGTCCGACTGGGACTACACCCGCGTCTTCGCCGCCTACACCGGCTGACCCCGCCCCCCAGGAGAACCCGTGTTTCCCCGTCCACGCCGCAGACCGACGGCCGTCGCCCTCGTCGCCGCCGCGGCCGCCGCCCTGCTCACCGCCGGGCCCACCCCCCTGCTCGGCGCCGGACCCGCCCACGCCGCCACCGCCCTGCCGACCGGCTTCACGACCGTCATCAACGCCGCGAGCGGCAAGTGCCTGGACGCCAAGGCCGCGGCCACCGCCAACGGCACCCCCGTCCAGCAGTACACCTGCAACGGCAGCGCCGCCCAGCAGTGGAGCCTCACCGACGCCGGCAACGGCTACGTCCACATCGACAACCGCAACGACACCGGCAAGTCCGTCGACGTCACCGACGTGTCCACCGCCGACAACGCGCCCGTCCAGCTGTGGAGTTACGGCGGCGGCGCCAACCAGCAGTGGCAGGCCGTGGACGACGGCGGCGGCGCCTTCCACCTCGTCAACAAGAACAGCGGCAAGTGCCTGGACGACCCCGGTGCCTCGACCGCCGACAGCGTGCAGCTCCAGCAGTACACCTGCAACGGCACCGCCGCCCAGCGCTTCCAGGTGGTCCCCGTGACCCAGTCGGCCACGAACCCGGACCTCGGTCCGAACGTCGTCGTCTTCGACCCGTCCATGTCGTCCTCCGCCATACAGAGCAAGCTGGACGCGATCTTCAAGCAGCAGGAGACCAACCAGTTCGGCGCCCAGCGCTACGCCGTCCTGTTCAAGCCCGGCGCCTACAGCGCGGACGTCAACGTCGGCTTCTACACCCAGGTGCTGGGCCTCGGCCTGACCCCGGACGCGGTCTCGATCAACGGCGCCGTGCACGCCGAGGCCGACTGGTTCCAGGGCAACGCCACGCAGAACTTCTGGCGCGGCGCCGAGAACCTCTCGGTCAACCCCACGAACGGCAGCGACCGCTGGGCCGTCTCGCAGGCCGCGCCGTACCGCCGGATGCATCTGCGCGGCAACCTCGCCCTCGACGACGGCGGCTGGTCCTCCGGCGGCTATCTCGCCGACAGCAAGGTGGACGGACGGGTCGACTCCGGCACCCAGCAGCAGTGGCTGACCCGCAACTCCCAGCTCGGCGGCTGGACCGGGTCCAACTGGAACATGGTGTTCGTCGGCAGCCAGGGCGTCCCCGCCACCAGCTTCCCCAACCCGCCGTACACCACCGTCGCCCAGAGCCCGGTCACCCGCGAGAAGCCGTTCCTGTACGTCGACGGCTCCGGGAACTACCAGGTGTTCGTGCCGTCCGTACGCTCCAACTCCACGGCCACCAGCTGGGGGAGCGGCAGCCCGTCCGGCACCTCGCTGCCGCTCAGCCAGTTCTACGTCGTCAAGCCCGGCGCCACCGCCGCACAGATCAACGCGGCCCTCGCGGCGGGGCAGAACCTGCTCGTCACGCCCGGCGTCTACCACCTCGACCAGACCCTGCAGGTGACCCGCCCCCACACGGTCGTCCTCGGCCTCGGGCTCGCCACCTTCGTCCCCGACAACGGCATCACCGCGATGACCGTCGCCGACGTCGACGGCGTCAGGATCGCGGGCCTGCTCTTCGACGCCGGCACCACCAGCTCGAAGACCCTGCTCGAGGTCGGGCCGGCCGGCTCCACCGCCTCCCACGCGGCCGACCCGACCTCCCTGCACGACGTCTACTTCCGCATCGGCGGCGCGGGCGTCGGCAAGGCGGCCACCGGCCTCGTCGTCAACAGCGACAACGTCATCGGCGACCACATGTGGCTCTGGCGCGCCGACCACGGCAGCGGCGTCGGCTGGACCAGCAACACCGCCGACACCGGGCTCGTCGTCAACGGCGACGACGTGACGATGTACGGCCTGTTCGTGGAGCACTTCCAGAAGTACCAGGTGCTCTGGAACGGCAACGGCGGCCGCACCTACTTCTTCCAGAACGAGATGCCCTACGACCCGCCGAACCAGTCCGCCTGGATGAACGGCTCCACACGCGGCTACGCCGCCTACAAGGTCGCAGACTCCGTCACCAGCCACCAGGCGTACGGACTCGGCAGCTACTGCTACTTCAACGTCAACCCGAGTGTGACCGCCGACCGTGCCTTCGAGGTGCCGAGCAACCCGAACGTCGACTTCACCAGCATGGTCACCGTCTCCCTGGGCGGCACCGGCACCATCAGCCACGTCATCAACACCACCGGAGGACCCTCGAACTCCTCGAGCAACGTCGCGGACCTGGTCCGCTACCCGTGAGCGAAGGGTGTGGCCTGCCTGACGTGTGAGGCGCCGTCGCGTGGATACGCGGTCTGGACGGACACCAGGGCCCGTCCGGAAGGCCACCCCTGCCATGACCAGAGAAAACCAGCTCTCTCCCGCATCGGAGATCACCCTCCGGGTCAACGGGAAGCCCCACACCCTGCACGTCGACCACCGGCGTGTCCTGCTGGACCTGCTCCGCGAGGACCTCGGCCTCACCGGGTCGAAGAAGGGCTGCGACCACGGCCAGTGCGGTGCCTGCACCGTGCTGGCCGACGGCCGCCGCGTCAACAGCTGCCTGCTGCTCGCGGTCGCCCTCGACGGCAGCGAGATCACCACCGTCGAGGGCCTCGGCGGGGACGGCGAGGAGCCCCACCCGCTGCAGCGGGCCTTCCTCGACCGCGACGCCTTCCAGTGCGGCTACTGCACCCCCGGGCAGATCTGCTCGGCCATCGGCATGATCGCCGAGGCAGCGGCGGGCCACCCGTCCCACGTCACCGATCCCGCGGCCCCCTCCGGCCGGCCCGTCCCGCTGGACCGGGCCGAGATCCGCGAGCGCCTGAGCGGCAACCTGTGCCGCTGCGGCGCCTACCCGCGCATCGTCGAGGCGGTGGAGGACGTGATCCGGTGAACGGCTTCGGATACCTCAGGCCCGGCAGCCTCCAGGAGGCCGTCGAGGCGTACGCCGCCCACCCCGGCGCCCGCTATCTGGCCGGTGGCACCAACCTGGTGGACCTGATGAAACTCGGCGTCGAGCGACCCGCCCTGCTCATCGACGTCGGCCGGCTGCCCCTGGCCACGATCGAGGAGCTGCCCGACGGCTCCCTGCGCGTCGGCGCCACCGTGCGCAACAGCGACCTGGCCGCCGACCCCCGCGTCCGCGACCGCTACACCGCGCTGTCCCAGGCGCTCCTCTCGGGCGCCTCCGGGCAGCTGCGCAACGCCGCCACCACCGGCGGCAACCTGCTGCAGCGCACCCGCTGCCCCTACTTCCAGGACCTGGACAAACCCTGCAACAAACGCGAGCCCGGCACCGGCTGCGGCGCGAGGGAGGGCGTCCACCGCGACCACGCCGTCCTCGGCCACTCGGAGCACTGCATCGCCACCAACCCGTCCGACATGGCCGTCGCCCTCGCCGCGCTGGACGCCCAGGTCGAGCTGTACGGCACCGAGGGCACCCGGCGCCTTCCGGCGGCCGAGTTCCACCGGCTGCCGGGCGAGCATCCCGACCGGGACACCTGGATCAGCCCCGGCGAACTGATCACCGGCGTGCTGCTCCCGGCCGCCACCGCCGGCGTCCCGTCCGCCTACCGCAAGGCCCGCGACCGGGCGTCGTACGCCTTCGCCCTCGCGTCCGTCGCCGTCGTGCTGCGGGTCGCGGACGGCGTCATCGACCACGCGGGGATCGCCTTCGGCGGGCTCGCCCACCGGCCCTGGCGGGCCCGGCACACCGAGCTGGCCCTGCTGGGCGCCCCCGCGACGCCCGAGGCCTTCGAGGGAGCCGTGGCGCTGGAACTCGCGCACGCCGAGCCGCTGCGGGACAACGCCTACAAGGTGCCCCTCGCCCGCAATCTCGCCCTCGACGTCCTGAACCGCCTCGCCCCGGCCCCGGCGGTGGCCTGAGCCGGCACGGCAGGAGCGAGCAGACCAGGAGGACCCCATGACCGCCAACCCCCCGGGCACCCCCGAAGACCGCGCACGACCCACGGCCCCCACTACCCCCTCCGGGGCTTCCGGCGGACGTCGACCGGGAGGGCGCCCGGCCCCTGGTAGTGCCCTGGGTGCGCCGGAATCGCGCCGGGACGCTGGGGACCCGGTCGCCGGCGCCACTGGGGCTCTCGGCGGGCGCCGCTCAGGAGCGCACCCGGCTCCCGGTGGCGGCTTGGGCGCGCCGGAAGACCCGGCCGTCGGCACCGGGTCTTCCGGCGGAGGCCGGCCGGGAGGGCGTCCGGGTACTGGTAGTGCCCTGGGTGCGCCGGAAGAGCGCCGGTCCGCAGAGAACGCGACCGCCGGCACCGGGGCTTCCGGCGGACGCCGGCCGGGAGGGCGTCCGGGTACTGGTAGTGCCCTAGGCGCGCCGGAAGAGTGCCGGTCGGCAGAGAACGCGGCCGCCGGCAGCGGGTCTTGCGGCGGAGGCCGGCCGGGAGGGCGTCCGGGTGCTGGCGGTGCCGCCTTGGGCGGGTTCGAAGAGCGCCCGGACGTACGGAACGCGGGCGCCGGCATCACCGGGGCTCTCGGTGAGGGTCGGTCAGGAGGGCACGTCGGCCCCGGTAGCGGCCTGGGTGTGCCCGAGGAGCGCCGGGACGTGCGGCACACGGCCCCCGCCACCCCGACCGGGGCTCTCGGCGAGCGTCGGCCAGGAGGGCGGCCGGGCCCCGGCAGCGCCCTGGGCGCCCCCGTCGAGCGTCGGGAGGGGCGGGAGAAGGTCACCGGCGCAGCCCGTTACGCGGGCGAGTACGTCCTGCCCGGGCGCGCACACGCCTGGCCCGTGCCCGCCGCGATCGCCCGGGGCCGGGTCACCTCCGTCGACGCCTCGGCCGCCCTCGCGCTGCCCGGTGTCCTCGCCGTCCTCACCCCCGACGACGCCCCGCGTCTCGCCGTACCCGAGGACGCCACGCTCGCCGTGCTGCAGGGCCCGCACGTGCCGCACCGGGGCTGGTGCGTGGCCCTGGCCGTCGCCGACACCCTGGAGACGGCCCGCGCGGCCGCCCGGGCGGTACGGGTCACCTACACGGCCGAACCCCACCACGCCGATCTCGACCCGGAGCACCCGGACGCCTACGAGCCCCAGGAGGCCAACGCCGGTTATCCGGGCCGCGTCGAGCACGGTGACCCGCAGGCCGCCTACGCCGCCGCCGACGTCCGTGTCGACGTCACCTACCGGGTGCCGCCGCTGCACAATCACCCCATGGAGCCGCACACCAGCACGGCCCACTGGGACGGGGACCGGCTCACCGTGTACACCTCCAGCCAGGGCGGTACGACCGTGCGGGAGGTCCTCGCCCAGCTGTTCGAGCTGCCCGAGGACCACGTCACCGCCGTCACCGAGCACGTCGGCGGCGGCTTCGGCTCCAAGGGCACCCCGCGCCCGGACGTCGTCCTCGCCGCGATGGCCGCCCGGCGCACCGGCCGGCCCGTCACCCTCGCCTGCCCCCGCCGCCACCTGCCCACGACCGTCGGCCACCGCGCCCCCACCGTGCAGCGCCTCCGCCTCGGCGCGAACGCGGACGGCCGCCTCACCGCCGTGCTGCACGAGGCGACCACCCACACCTCCCGGGTGAAGGAGTTCGTCGAGCAGGCCGCGGTGCCCTCACGCGTCATGTACGCCACCCCGGCCCTGCTCAGCTCCCACCGGGTGGTCCCGCTCGACGTGCCCAGCCCGTCCTGGATGCGCGCCCCCGGCGAGGCGCCCGGCATGTACGCCCTGGAGTCGGCCGTGGACGAACTCGCCTGCGCCCTCGGCACCGACCCGGTGGAGCTGCGCGTCCGCAACGAACCCGAGAGGGAGCCGGGCAGCGGCAAACCGTTCAGCAGCCGGCACCTGGTGGAGTGCCTACGGGAGGGTGCCCGCCGCTTCCGCTGGGACGGGCGTGACCCACGTCCGGGCAGGCGCCGCGAGGGCCCGCTGCTCATCGGCACCGGCGTGGCCGCGGCCACCTACCCGGCCGCGGCCGTCCCGGCCACCGCGACCGCCCGGGCCCTGCCCGACGGCACCTTCGTCGTCCGGATCAACGCGACCGACATCGGCACCGGGGCCCGTACCGTCCTCGCCCAGATCGCCGCCGACGCCCTCGGCGCGCCCCTCGACCGGGTCCGCACAGAGATCGGGCACAGCGATCTGCCGTCGGCCTGGCTGGCCGGCGGCTCCATGGGCACCGCCTCCTGGGGCTGGGCCGTGCACGAGGCCTGTACCGGGCTGGCCTCCCGGCTCGCCGCGCACACCGGAGCGCTGCCCGCCGACGGCACCGAGACCCACGCCGACACCGCCGGGCAGGCCGACGCCGACAGCCCCTACGCCCGGCACGCCTTCGGGGCCCACTTCGCCGAGGTCGCCGTCGACACCGTCACCGGCGAGACCCGGGTACGGCGGCTGCTCGGGATCTTCGCCGCCGGGCGGATCCTCAACTCCCGTACCGCCCGCTCCCAGTTCACCGGCGGCATGACCATGGGCCTCGGCATGGCCCTCACCGAACACAGCACCCTGGACCGCGCGTTCGGCGACTTCCCCGAGGCGGACCTCGCCTCCTACCACGTGCCCGCCCATGCCGACGTGCCCGCCATCGAGGCCGACTGGATCGCCGAGGACGACCCGCACCTCAACCCCATGGGCAGCAAGGGCATCGGCGAGATCGGCATCGTCGGCACCGCGGCCGCCATCGGCAACGCCGTGCACCACGCCACCGGCATCCGCTTCCGCGACCTGCCGCTCACCCCCGACCGGATCCTCGCCGGCCTGCTGTCCGAGGGGTGACCGTGACGGGGCCGACCTGGGAGTACGAGGGCTACCGGCCGGAGGAGGAACGCCTGCGGGAGTCGCTGTGCACCCTGGGCAACGGGTACTTCGCCACCCGCGGGGCGCTGCCCGAGTGCACCGCGGACGACATCCACTACCCGGGCACCTACGTGGCCGGCTGCTACGACCGGCTCACCTCCGAGGTCGCCGGACGCCGGGTCGAGAGCGAGGACATGGTCAACCTCCCCAACTGGCTGCCGCTGCGCTTCCGGCCGGCGGGCGGTGCCTGGCTCACCCCGGACTCCGACCCCGTCACCGAGCACCACCTGACCATCCATCTCGAGCCCGGCCTGCTGGAACGCCGCACCAGCTACGTCCTCGACGGCGGCGCCACACTCCATGTGCGCCAGCTGCGCCTGGTCCACCTGGCCGACCGTCATGTCGCCGCGCTGCGCACGGAGTTCACCATCGAGGGCGACGGGGCCGAGCTGGAGGTCGAGGCCGCGCTCGACGGACGCGTCACCAACGCCGGCGTGGCCCGCTACCGGGACCTGGACGGCCGGCACCTCACCCAGATCCGGACCGGTCTCGCCGCACACGGCGCGATGTGGCTGCGCTGCCACACCCGCACGTCCCGTATCGAATGCGTCCTGGCGGCCCGGCTGTCCGCCGAGGCGCCGGTGGCGACGGCGCACGAGGCCCTGCGCGCCGTCCAGCACGTGCGGCTGCGCCTGGCACCCGGCCGTACCGTCACCGTCGACAAGACGGTCGCCCTGCACACCTCGCACGACCCCGCCATCGGTGACCCGCTGGACGCGGCCGTCGACCGGGTCGGTGCCGCCCCCGACTTCGACGCACTGCTGGAGGCGCACGCCACCGCCTGGGACCAGCTGTGGCGGCGCACCGCGCTGGAGGTGCCCGGCGAGGCGGGCAGCATCCTGCGCCTGCACCTGTTCCACGTGCTGCAGACGCTGTCGCCGCACACGGCCGACCTCGACGCCGGCGTCCCCGCCCGCGGACTGCACGGCGAGGCCTACCGCGGCCATGTCTTCTGGGACGAACTCTTCGTCCTGCCCTACCTCAACCTGCACCTCCCCGAGGTCTCCCGCGCCCTGCTCCACTACCGGCACCGGCGCCTGGACGCCGCCTGCCACGCGGCCCGCGAACTCGGCCGGCGCGGCGCGCTCTACCCGTGGCAGAGCGGCAGCGACGGCCGCGAGGAGGCCCCGGAACTCCACCTCAACCCCCGCTCCGGCCGCTGGGTGCCCGACCACTCCCGGCTGCAGCACCACGTCGGTTCGGCGGTGGCCTACAACATCTGGCAGTACTGCGAGGCCACCGGGGACACCGACTTCCTGCACGGCGAGGGCGCCGAGATGCTGCTGCAGATCGCCCGCTTCTGGGCGGACTCGGCCCGCTACGACGACCGCCTCGGCCGGTACCGCATCCGCGGGGTGATGGGCCCCGACGAGTACCACGACGCCTACCCCGGCGCCGCCCGGCCGGGTCTGGACGACAACGCGTACACGAACGTCACCGCCGCGTGGGTGCTCGCCCGCGCCCTGGACCTGCTGACCACCATGCCCGAGCCGCGCCGCGAGGAACTCGCGGAGAGCATCGGCCTGGACGAGGACGAGCCCGCCCGCTGGGAGGAGATCTCCCGCACCCTCCACATCCCCTTCCACGACGGGGTGATCAGCCAGTTCGAGGGCTACGGCGACCTCGCCGAGCTGGACTGGGACGACTACCGCAAGCGGTACGACGACATCCGCCGCCTCGACCGGATCCTGGAGGCCGAGGGCGACACCGTCAACCGCTACAAGGCGTCCAAACAGGCCGACGTGCTGATGCTCGGCTACCTCTTCTCGGTCGCCGAACTCCGCTCCCTCTTCGACCGGCTGGGCTGTCGCCTGGACGAACGGACCTGGACCGCGACCGTCGACCACTACCTGCACCGCACCAGCCACGGCTCCACCCTGAGCGGCCTGGTCCACGGCTGGGTCCTCACCCGCGCCCGCCGTACCGACGCCTGGACCTTCGTCCAGGAGGCGCTGCGCGGCGACATCGCCGACCTGCAGGGCGGCACCACCGGCGAGGGCATCCACCTCGGCGCCATGGGCGGCACCCTCGACCTCGTCCAACGCGGACTGACCGGCCTGGAGACCCGCAACGGCGCCCTGTGCCTCGACCCGGTCCCACTCCCCGAACTCTCCTCCTACGGCTTCGCCATCCGCTACCACGGCCACTGGGGCGTCCATCTGCACCTGCGCAGCGGCCTGCTGGAGATCGCCGTACCGGACTCCGACCGCGCCCCCATCGACGTCTGCCTGCGCGACCGGGTGGTTCCGGTGGGCCCGGGGGAGGCGGCACGGCTGGTGGTCCCGGAGTGAAGGGGCGCGGGGCCGTACCGGTGTGCGGCTTCGTCGCGCGGGCGTGACGGGGCACGAGGGCGCGGCACACGATCGACGGCACGGGCCGGCCGCGTCAGCGGCGCACGCGATCTCGACGCGGACGGACGGGACGGCCACCATGCACCTGGTGAGTGGTTGAAACGGGAAGGAGAGGGCGGGGATGAGCGCGAGCGAGGCTCCCTTGCGTGTGCTGGCGGTGGACGACGAGGAGCCCGCGCTCGAGGAGCTGTTGTACCTCCTGCAGCGGGACCCCCGGATCGGCACCGTGGCGCCGGCGGCGGGACCCACCGAGGCGCTGCGCCGGCTCGGCCGGGCCAGGGCGGACGGGCCGGACGGCGAGGACGCCATCGACGTCGTCTTCCTGGACATCAACATGCCGGGACTCGACGGCCTCGAACTCGCCCGACTGCTGGGCGGGTTCGCCGCCCCGCCGCTGATCGTCTTCGTCACCGCCCACGACGACTTCGCCGTCCGCGCCTTCGACCTCAAGGCCGTCGACTACCTGCTCAAGCCCCTCCGCAGGGAGCGCTTCGCCGAGGCCGTACGCCGGGTCGCCGAACTGGTCCGGGCCGGGCAGGGACCCCGGCCGGCCGCCGCCCACGCCGCGACCACGCCCGAGCAGGCGCCCGCCTCCGGTGATCAGGTCCCCGTCGAACTGGGCGGGGTGACACGGTTCGTGCCCATCGCCGACATCACCTATGTCGAGGCCCAGGGCGACTACGCGCGACTGCACACCCCGCACGGCAGCCACCTGGTGCGCGTCGCCCTGTCCACCCTGGAGGAACAGTGGCGCGCACGCGGGTTCGTGCGCATCCACCGCAGCCGGCTCGTCGCCCTCGGCCGCATCGAGGAACTCCGCCTGGACGGCGGCAACGTGACCGTAAGGATCGGAGACCGCGTCCTGGCCGTGAGCCGGCGCAACGCCCGGGAACTGCGGGACCTGCTGGCCAGACACGCGGCGGGCAGGGCCCGTTGAGCACGGGAAGCGGTTGCCGGGTGACGGACCTGTGGCGATTCTCGTCCATCCGCTGTCTCGGCCCCGGCCCGCTGCGTACACTCGCCGCAGCACAAGGTGATCACCGCTGCGTCGGGGAGTGCGTCATGGGTGCCGAATCCGTCCCTCGCAGAGAGGTGGTCACCGGACGGCCGCGCCCCGCCGACGGTGCGCCCGCACCGCGCCCGGCACCCCCGTCACACCCCCAATCCGAGGTGTTACCGGAGCAGTTGATACGCCGTCAGCTGACGGCCGCTCTCGTCACCACGGCCCTCCTCGCGATCCCGCTCGGCCTGCTCCCCGTACTCCTGCGCATCCTGCCGCTCACCGGCGCCGCACCCCGCGTCCCCCTGGCCGTATGGCTCGTCCTGGGCGTGGCGCCGTACCCCGCCCTGCTGGCCATCGGCGCCTGGTACGTCCGCCGCGCCGAGCGCAACGAGACCGACGCGGCCGCCGGCGCTCCCGCGGAACACCCCTGACCATGCGCCGACCTACCGCCGGGGCCGGCCGGTGAACCAGACGTACGGCATCGTGGGCGTGACGGCCGTGATCCTCGCCACGGTCCTCGTCGGCGGGCTCGGCCTGCGCATCTCCCGAACCACCTCCGACTTCTACGTCGCCTCGCGCACCGTCGCGCCCCGCCTCAACGCCTGCGCGGTCAGCGGCGAGTACCTGTCCGCAGCCTCCTTCCTCGGCGTCGCCGGACTCGTCCTCGCCCAGGGCGTCGACATGCTGTGGTTCCCCATCGGCTACACCGCCGGCTTCCTGGTCCTGCTGGCCTTCGTCGCCGCCCCGCTGCGCCGCTCCGGCGCCTACACCCTGCCCGACTTCGCCGAGGCCCGGCTGGAGTCCCGGGCGGTGCGCCGGATCGCCGGTGTGCTGGTCGTCGGCATCGGCTGGCTGTACCTGCTGCCCCAGCTGCGCGGCGCCGGCCTCACCCTGCGGCTGCTCACCGGCGCGCCCGGCTGGCTCGGCGGTCTCGTCGTCGCCGCCGTGGTCACCGGCGCCGTCGCCGCCGGCGGGATGCGCAGCATCACCTTCGTCCAGGCCTTCCAGTACTGGCTGAAACTCACCGCCCTGCTGGTGCCCGTGGTGTTCCTGCTGCTCGCCTGGCGCGCAGACCACGCCCCGGCACCCGCCTGGGACGACCGGCCCGTCTTCCACCGCTCCACCGAGGTACGCGTCGACCGGCCACTCACCCTCACCGTGCGCGAGCCGGTCCGGGTGACCGCGTCCGGGACCGTCGACGGACGCGCGGTGCACGGAGCGCCGCTGCGGCTCGGCGAGGGCCGGCACCGCATCGGCGCGGAAAGCGCCCTGCGCTTCCCGGCGGGCGCCCGGGTCCCGCTGCCGGACCGGGCGGCCGGCCGTACCGTGCCCTCCAGCTGGGCCATGCCGCTGTCCTCGGACCGCGAACAGCACGGCCTGTACGCCACCTACGGGCTGATCCTCGCCACCTTCCTCGGCACCATGGGCCTTCCGCACGTCGTCGTCCGCTTCTACACCAACCCCGACGGCCGCGCCGCCCGCCGCACCACCGTGAGCGTGCTCGGCCTGCTCGGCGCGTTCTACCTGCTCATCCCCCTGTACGGCATGCTCGGCCGCCTGTACGCCCCCGACCTGCTCCTGACCGGCGACACCGACGCGGCGGTGCTCGTCCTGCCGCAGCGGCTGCTCGGCGGGGTCGGCGGGGACCTGCTCGGCGCGCTGGTCGCCGGGGGCGCCTGCGCGGCGTTCCTCTCCACGGCGTCCGGGCTCACCATGTCCGTCGCGGGCGTCCTCGCCCAGGACGTGCTGCCCACGCTCGGCGTCCGCCACTTCCGGCTCGCCACGCTGCCCGCGATCGCGGTGCCGACGGCTGCGGCTGCCGTGGTCAGCGATCTGCCCGTGGCCGACGCGGTCGGACTCGCCTTCGCCGTCTCCGCGTCCTCGTTCGCTCCGCTGCTCGTCCTCGGCATCTGGTGGCGCGGCCTGACCCCGCCGGGCGCGATCGCCGGGCTCGTCCTCGGCGGCGGTTCGGCGCTCACCGCGGTGACGGCCACCATCGCCGGCGGTGCCCGCTCCGGCTGGCTGCACACCCTGCTGGCCTGGCCCGCGGTGTGGTCCGTCCCCGTGGGCTTCGCCGCGATGGTCCTGATCTCCCTGGCCACCCGCAGCCGCGTCCCACCCGGCACCGCCGCCACCATGGCCCGCCTCCACCTCCCCGAACCCCCCGCCCTCACCCGCCCCGGACCGGCGACGACGTGACCGAGGAGCCGTTGTGCAGACCAGCGACACGGACATCCGAACCGGGGCACCCGTCGGAGACCACGCCGCGCCACAACACCGGCAGGACCACGCGGCTCGACGGCACGGGCACGGCCCTGACGCCGGGCGGCACGGGGAGGGCCGGGAGTCCGGGCGGCATCGGCCAGGTCCCGGCTGCCGCCGACACCGGTGCGAACGCGCCGCGCGCCCGAACCGCCCGGCCCCCGGCGCTCGCCGGCACCGAGGAGACTCCGGGCGGACCGGCTACTCGGCGGCCGACGGCGCCCCCCGGCGCTCCGGCACCCGCCCCGCCGGCTCGAACCCGCGTCACCCATGACCGTCCTCGGTACCGCGGCGCTCTTTCTCGCCGGCCTCGGGCTGTTCGTGCTCGGTGCCGCCCTCGGGCACGGAGCGGCGCGCCGGCAGCAGGAGCACTCGGCCGACCGTGACGGGGCGCGCGCCCTGGCCCATGGCCTGCACGCCGCCGCGCTCGCCGCGGCACCCCTGCGTGCCGGGCTCACCCCGGACACCGCCCGCAAGACCGTCCGCAGACTGCGCCCCCTGCTCGGCACCCCCGCCCTCGCCCTCACCGACGACACCGCCGTGCTCGCCTGGGACGGCGCCGGCGAACACCACCGCGCGGAGGTGCCGGCACACCTCGCCCGCCCACCGCGCGCCCGGAGCTTCCCGCTGTCCTGCGACGACGCCGGCTGCCCCGTCCGCTGGGGTGCCCTCGTGCCGCTCTCCGCCGACGGCGGCGCCCACGGCGCCCTTGTCGTGTTCGCCGCCGGCGAGTCCACCGCCGTCGCCCGGGCCGGCGAGGAGGCGGCCCGTCGGCTCACCCTGGAACTCGAGCTCGCGGGCCTCGACCGGGCCCGCACCAGCGCCCACGAGGCCGAGGTTCGGGCCCTGCGCGCCCAGATCTCCCCGCACTTCATCTACAACTCCCTCGCGAGCATCGCCTCCTTCGTCCGCACCGACCCCGAGCGCGCACGTGAACTTCTCCAGGAATTCGCCGACTTCACCCGCTACTCCTTCCGCCGCGGCGGCGACTTCACCACCCTCGCGGAGGAGTTGCGCTCCATCGAGCAGTACCTGGAACTCGCCCGCGCCCGCTTCGGCCGCCGCCTGCAGGTCACCCTGCGCATCGCCCCCGAGGTGCTGCCCGTGACGCTGCCCTTCCTGTGCCTGCAGCCCCTCGTCGAGAACGCCCTCAAACACGGGCTGGAGGGGGCCGTGGAGCGCATCGGGGTCACGATCGTCGCCGAGGACGAGGGCACCGAGGCCCGGGTCGTCATCGAGGACGACGGCATCGGCATGGAACCGGAACGCCTGCGCGCGATCCTGCGCGGCACGGCCGGCCCCGCCAGCGGCATCGGCCTGAGCAACGTCGACCGCCGGCTCCGCCAGGTCTACGGCGACGACCACGGCCTCGTCATCGAGACCGGTGTCGGAGCGGGCACGAAGATCACCCTCCGCGTCCCGAAGTTCCGCCCCGGCATCCAGGCCCGGCCCGCGCAGCCCTAGGAACGAGGGTGCACGGCCCAGGAGTCCCGGCGGCGGTCCCGGATCTCAGGGAGCTGCGGGAAGCCGGCCGACCCGTGGGTGGCGACGGCGGCGACATCGGAGCCCGGGATGCAGACGATCGCGCTCGACGCGCCCGGCTCGCGGAGCGTGGCCGCCGCGGCGACGGCGTACGGCGGCCCGGCGGCCATCGCGTACCGGCGCTCGTGCGTGGACGCCGACCTCTCGAACGACGCCCGCCATACCCCCGATCTGACCGAGGCGCTGACGGCGCACGGCGCGGCTCCCGACCGGGCGCCCGGGCTCGCGGCGCTCGTCGTGGCGGCCCCCGAGGGAGCCATCGCCATGTGCCGCGCCCAGCGCAGCATGCGGCCGCTCGACCGTGTCGCCCAGGAACTCGAAACGCTGCTCACCGACGCACTCGCCCGCCCGGCCTGACGGCCAGGGGCCGCGACGTGGATGCGCGGCCCCGACCCGGGGCCGCGGTGGCGGCGCCCGACCGGCAGGCCGG
>NZ_JBEPBF010000180.1:0-16432 GCF_040298985.1 Streptomyces sp. NPDC001093
GCGGTCGCCCCGTACGGGCGGTTCGCCGGAGACCTCGGCAAGTGGCCCTGTGGCGCGCTTGCCAGGAGCCTCGGTGGTCGCCCCACAAGGGTCCGCGGCTCGACGGCACCCACGCCGCGCTCCCCGGGCCCCCGGTCCTGCTGACCTGGCAGGCGTCCACGATCCCGCCGGTCCTCGCGGTCCTGCTGCTCCTCGCCGCCCGGCTCGGGTTCGCCGCCGCCCGGCTGGCCCGCGCCGAACGCCACCGGGTCCGCCACGAGCATCCGGGCGAGCCCGAGGACCCGGGCCGTACCCGCGCCATCGCCCACGTCCGCGCCATGGCCACGCTCACCGACCGGGCACCTCTCGTCGTCGCCGTGCTCGCCGCCACCACCCTGCTGCTCGGCGCTGTGGCGCTGGCCGGTGCGCTGGCCACCCGGAAGACCCCCGACGGAGCCGCCCACCGCACCTACGACGCCGTACAGTCCGTCGCCGCGACCTCGCAGGTGCTGGGCTCCTGGCTGGTCGGCCTCGGCTTCGTGCTCTTCGTGACCTGGGGCAGGCGCGCCTACAAGGACGCCTCGGCGCGGCGCACGATCGGCATCCTCTGGGACGTCGGCACCTTCTGGCCGCGCGCCGCGCACCCCTTCGCACCGCCCTGCTACGCCGAGCGCGCGGTGCCGGACCTGACCTGGCGCATGGCCACCTGGACGCAGCGCACCGACGGCCGCCTGGTCCTCTCCGGCCACTCCCAGGGCAGTGTCCTGGCCGCGGCCGCCGCCTGGCAGCTGCCCCCGTCCGTCCGCGCCCGGATCGCCCTGCTGACCTACGGCTCCCCGCTGGAACGCCTGTACGGCCGCTGGTTCCCGGCCCACTTCGGACCGCCCGCGCTCGCCGCCCTGCACCGCGACGTCGCCTGCTGGGGCAACCTCTACCGCAGCACCGACCCCATCGGCGGCCCCGTCCGCGTCCCCGACGACGGCACGCCCGAGGTCGACCACGGCCCCCTGCGGGACCCCCTCGCCTACGGCCGTACGCCCGCGCATCCCCTCCCGGCGCCCATCCTCGGCCACTCCGACTACCAGGCCGACCCCGTCTTCGCCCGGGTACGCGCACGTCTGCTGGCCCGGCTGCGCCCGGAGCTGCCGGGGCCACGGCCAAAGCCCACGGAGCACCGCGCCGACACCGGCTAGACCGTGTGCTCGACGTACTCCAGCACGACTCCGCCCGGGTGCCGCACCGTCGCGTTACGGCCGGTGGGCACCTCGCGCGGCCCGTCGAGAACCTCCCCGCCGTGGGCCGCCACGAGCGCGTGCAGCCCGTCCAGGTCGTCCACGAGCACCGTGCTCTGCACCTCCCGGAACGGGGCGAGAGCCTGCTCGCTTCCCGCGACCAGCAGAAAGCCGCCGATGCTCGCGACCTCCACCGCGCCGTACGAGAACCGCGTACGGACGTCCTGGCCGGTCAGCTCGCGCAGAGCGGGCAGCGCTCTGTCCAGGTCGTCCACGTAGAGCCGGGCGAGCGTCGCCAGCGCCTTCATCCGCGTCCTCCAGAAGCTCGTGCGAAAGGCGGGGATGCCGGAGTGCTCAGGGCAGCTCCGGAAGGTCCTCCGCGTACAGCAGGGTCAGATCGTCCGTGCTGGGGTCCGCCAGCTGGGCGACGCGGCTCGCGTGCCGCTCCACCATCGCCTCGAAGGTCTGCCGGGCGGTGCGGCCGTTGCCGAACGCCGGGCCCTTCGGGATGGCCGTGAAGTACTTCAGCAGCGCCTCGGACGCACCCGGCGTCAGCCGGTACTCGTGCTCGTCGGCCTGCTGTTCCACGATCCGCAGCAGCTCCCCGGGGCCGTAGTCGCCGAAGGTGATGGTGCGCGAGAAGCGGGAGGCGACACCGGGGTTGACGGAGAGGAACCGCTCCATCTCCGCCGTGTAGCCGGCGACGATCACCACCACCGCGTCCCGGTGGTCCTCCATCAGCTTCACCAGCGTGTCGATGGCCTCCTTGCCGAAGTCACGCCCGGCGTCCTCCGGGGAGAGGGCATAGGCCTCGTCGATGAACAGCACACCGCCGCGCGCCTTCTGGAACGCCTCCTGGGTGCGGATCGCCGTGGAACCGATGTGCTCGCCGACCAGGTCCACCCGGGACACCTCCACCAGGTGCCCCTTCTCCAGCACACCGAGGGAGGCGAGGATCTCGCCGTAGAGCCGGGCGACCGTCGTCTTGCCGGTGCCGGGCGAGCCGGTGAAGACCAGATGCCGTTTGACCGAGGCCGCCTTCAGGCCCGCCTGCTGCCTGCGCCGGCCCACCTCGATCATGTCGGTCAGCGCCCGCACCTCGCGCTTGACGCTCTCCAGGCCCACCAGCGCGTCGAGTTCCCCGAGCACGTCCTTCGACGTCCGCACCGGCTTCTCGGGGTCGGCGGCGGCGATCAGCGGCTCCTGCTCCGTGCTGCGCTGCCCGGGGATCGAGCCGAGCAGCCCGGGGGAGTGCGACATCGTCTGCACGACGGTCTCGCGGACCGCGGGCCGCCGCATACCGCCGCTCTCGTCGCTGGTGCAGTCCTCCACGACCGGGCCCGTACCGGGCGCGGCGTCCGGGCCGGCGTCGGCGAACTCGTAACCGCCGCGCGCGCAGCGCTCCGTACGGCACTTGCGCAGCGTCGCGCGGCAGCCGTCGATCACATGGAAGCCGTACCCGGCGCTGCCGCTGACCCGGCAGTTCAGGAAGCTGCCGCGGCCGCCCGCGGAGACGTAGAAGCCCGCTTCGGCGGGGGAGTCGACCGTGCAGCGCTCGATGGTCGGGTCGGCGCCCTTGGTGACGATCACGCCGGTCTGGGTGCCGTCCAGGGCGCAGTTGTTCAGCGTGCCGCCGCTGCCGTGGTCGCGGAACCATGCTCCGGTCGCCGCCTCCCTGATCCGGCAGTCGTCGAGCTGCGCGGTCGCCCCGTCGCTCACCGACACGGCCGTGTTGCGCACCTGCGACAGATCGCTGTCCACGACATCCGCGCGTGAACCGCGGTCCAGCACGAACAGGGCGTCCGGTACGTCGTGCACCCGGCAGGAGTCCAGGACGGCCGTCGCGCCGTCACTGACCCACACCGCCGGATAGTCGCCGGTGCTGTCGAAGATCTCGCACTGGTGGGCGTCCACCCGGGTCCCCGGATCCCACACCGACAGGCCGTTGCGCCCGAACTGACGGACCGTCGTGCGGGTCAGCGTGAGCACCGAACGGGAGCGCAGGTCGACCGCGTTCTCCGGGATGTCGTGGATGCGGCAGTCGGCGAGCGTGAGGACCGCGTCCGTGTCCAGGGTGACGCCGTCGGCGGTGGTGCGGTGCACATCGCAGTCGGTCAGATGCGCGGTCGCCCGCTGGGTGACCTGCACACCGGAGCCGCGCACCTCGTAGATCTCACAACCCACCGCCTCCAGCGCGGAGTTCTCGCCCGTCACGGTCACCCCGGTGCCCGACGCGTGGTGCACACGGCAGCGCTCCAGGCGCGGATGCGCTCCGCCACGGACGGCCACGCCCGCCTGCCCGGCGGCGACGACCTCGCACTCCTCGAACACCCCGCTGCCGCCGTCGAGTACGGCGATGCCGATGCCGGCCGGGTTGTCGACGGTGCACCGGCGCACGGTCGGTCGGGCGCCGCCGCGCACCTCGATGCCCGCGGCGGACCGGGTCACGATCCGCACGTCCATCAGCTCGGGCGTGCCCTCCTCGACGAGCAGCGCGGGCGCCGCCGCGTCCTGGCCCTCCACGTGCAGGTCCTGCACCACGGCCGAGGCACGCACGGTGAGCGGCACACCGTCCACGGGGGCGATCCGCACCGAACCGGGGGAGCCTTCGGGGCCACGGAGCGTCACCGCCCGCTGGACCACGAGGTTTTCCCGGTAGGTGCCCGGGGCGATGGTGAGGACGTCGCCGTCGGCGGCGGCCTCCAGGGCGGCGGCGAGCGATGCGTACTCGCCTGTGCGGCGCCGCCACCGCGACGTACCGGTGTGCGTCACCTGGACCGTGCCCTGTGCCATGGCGTTGCTGTGCCCCCACCTCGTCGTACTGATGGCTCGCTCCCTCGGGGGACTTGCCGCCGGTGCCGGGACCGCGACCGCGCTCAGCCCTGGGGCTGGTGCGCGTTCGCGCTCCCGGAAACCTGCGCGTGTCCCTGCGGTTCGCTCACCCGCGGGTTGTCGCCGAAAGCACTTCGGCCGGTCCACCGTAGCGTGTGCGTGCACGGTGGGTTGACCAGAGCCGGAAGGCCGTCAGCAGCCGGTGCCCGCCTTGCCCCAGTCCGGGCCCGCCCGGTCCCAGGCCTGGTCCCAGCGTGCGTACCGGCTGCGGACCATGCGCCACACGGTCAACCGCCTGACGCCTTCGACCAGTCCCGTGGCCAGCAGGGCCGCGCCGATCCCGGCGAGCACCGCGTGTGTCGTGGCGGTGGCGGCGTCCAGCGGGCGGGTCGCTATTCGGCCGTGCGGGTCGGTCCAGAGTCCGAAGTGGTCGCCCGCGTGCGGGGACTTGAGGCGCGACAGGGCTCTGCCGTGCCGGAGGGTGCCGTCCGGCGCGGTCCAGTCCGCGAGGACACGGCTGCGGGACTCACGTACCGCCGTGGTGTCGGGGTCGGTCTCCAGCGGGACCTCGCCCAGGTCACGCACCACCGTGGCCGTGACGAGGTGGCGCGTGTGCCGCTGTTCGCGCACGGAGCGCTGCAGCGAGGCCTGGGCGGCGGCGCCGACCAGACAGCCGACCACGGGCGCCGACACGGCCATCAGCACCAGCGCCACGAGGGCCACCCACGCCTCGGCCAGGTCGGTCGCGCGGCGCAGCGGATTGTGCCGCCAGCGCCACAGGCCACTGATTGCCCCCACGTCCCCACCCCCTTTCGCTCCGTCATAACCCCCGGCGCGGGAGCGCATCCGCGGCCCGGAGCAAGAGAGAGCGACATCACGTCCACCGCGAACGGTCACGCACGCGGCTTCTCACGAATCACTCATGCCCTCCCAACGACCGGGACCCGTCCCTGGTTCCCCCGCCGCCGACCCGGAGTGGCGTGCTAGCCCAGCACCCGCACCGGGTCCCCGACCCTGATCGTGCCGGGCGAGAGGGGTACGAGGTTCTGGCCGAAGAGCAGCCTCGACCCGGCTTTGCGGTGCAGCGCCAGGGTGCGCAGGGGCTCCCGGCCGCGTACGGCGGTGTCCTGGTCCACGGTGGTCACGACGCAGCGTCCGCTCGCCTTCGCGACGCGGAAGACCACCTCTCCTATGGAGATCCGTGACCAGTGGTCCTCGGCCCAGGCCTCGGTGCCGGTGATGACGACGTTCGGCCGGAAGCGGTTCATCGGCAGCGGGCCCTCGGCGGCGTACGCGCCCTCGGCGATCAGGGAGTTCAGGGCGTCGAGGGAGGCCGTCGTGACGGCCAGCAAGGGGTAGCCGTCGGCGAAGCTCACCGTCTCGCCGGGCAGTGCGTACTCGGGATCGACGGGGCGGCGGGTGGCCGGATCGTCCATGTGGACCAGGCGGACGTCCGCCCCCAGATAGGCGCTGAACCAGGCGTGCGCTGCAGCGGCGGCCGGGACCGCCTCGACCTTCGTGCCGAAGACGATCACCGGCACGGTCCCGGCCGGCTCGGGCACGGACACCGTGATGGGCGCCTGGCCGGGCGCGGACAGGCGAACGCCGCCGGCCAGAGGCTCGGCGGCGGCCAGCGCGAGGCGCGGCTGTTCGCGCTGTGTGACGACCTTTCCCCCGTCGTCGATCAGCGTCCAGCGCCGGTCTCCGGCCAGGCCCCAGGGCTCCACCACAGCCTCCCGGGTTGCGTGACCCCGGAGTGCCTTGACCGGATGAACGTGGATCGACTGCAGTTCCGCGTTTCCCATGCCGCCATGGTGCCAGCAGGCACCGACAGTGACAGGTGGCCGGTCAGTAGCCGCGGTACTGCTGGTTGTTGTACGGGTCCTGGTAGGGAGCCGGCGCGGGCCGCGGCGCGGCGGGGCGCATGGCCTCGTAACCCGTGCCCATGCCCATCGGGCGCTGCTGCTGCGGAGCCTGCGGGCCGGGGTAACCCCGCGGGGCGGTGGCCTGCTGCGGGATGTACGCCGTGGGCGCCTGCTGCAGGGGCGCGGGCTGCGGCGTCTGCGGGTAGCCGTAGGCCGGAGCCTGCGGGGAGGGTGCCGCCGGGAGGGCGGGCAGAGCCGACGGCAGGGCGGGCAGGCTGCTGCCCGTGTCGTAGGCGGCGGGGACCCGGATCGGGGCGATCTGCGGGGTACCGCGCTCGGCGACGAGCGAGTCGTAGATCGGGGTGTCCGGGAAGGAGGCGGAGTAGTAGCCGCCACCATAAGTGGAGCGGGGGGAGGTCATGGCACATAAGTTAAGCCCACGATGTGCTCGTTGGGGAGACCGATAAGAGGGTTGTTTTCCGTGTCCGCAGTGACCCGGGATCCCCAATACGAGCGAATTCGGCAAAAAGGGACGTCGGTCCGCGTTCTCGTCGTGTAAAGGGCGAGTTCCTGCAGGGTTACCGGCGGTTGACCGGGGATCTTCCTGTGCCGGTCGTGGGCGTTCGCCGTACCGGCGCATAGGTTGTGCGGGTAGGGATGACCTGGATGACCGAGGGCGTACGGAAGCCGACACGGATGGGGGCGGGCATGTCCATGCTGAAAGGGGCGAACACGCCGGTGCCGACCACGGCGCTGACCGTGGAACTGGGCTGGCGCTCGGGACCCGGCGTGCCCGACGCGGACGCCTCCGCGTTGCTGCTCGCCACCGGGAAGGTCCGCTCCGACGACGACTTCGTCTTCTACAACCAGCCCGCCCATCCCTCCGGCGCTGTGCGCCACGAGGGCAAGACGACGGCCGGCGCGGGCGTCACCGACACCCTGTCCGTCGACCTCGCGCGCGTGGAGGGCGCGATCGAGCGGATCGTCCTCGCCGCCTCCGCCGACGGCGGGACCTTCGGACAGGTCCCCGGCCTCTACATCGAGGTGACCGACGCCGTGAGCGGCCAGGCGGTCGCCCGGTTCGACAGCCCCGGCGCGACCGTGGAGACGGCCTTCGTGCTCGGTGAGTTCTACCGCCGTCAGGGCGGCTGGAAGTTCCGCGCCGTGGGCCAGGGCTACAGCAGCGGACTCGAGGGCCTGGCAACGGACTTCGGCATCACCGTGGACGAGCCCCGGCATGGCGCGCGGCCCGCCGCACCGCGCCCGGCGACACCGCCCCCTGCCCCCGCACCGCGCCCGGTGACACCGCCCCCGCCTCCCGCACCGGCCCCCGCACCGCCGCCCCCGGCGATGCCGCCGACGACGATGCCGTCCGCGCCCGCGACCCCACCGGCACCTCAGCCGGTCCGCCTGTCCAAGGTCACCCTCACCAAGGCCGCGCCCTCCGTCTCACTCGCCAAGCAGGGCGGTACCTCCGGTGCCATGCGGGTGAACCTGAACTGGCAGATGCGGAGTCAACTTTCGGGCTGGGGCAGCCGGTGGGGAGGCGGACGAGGGGAGCTCGACCTCGACCTGTGCGCCCTGTACGAGCTGGCCGACGGCCGCAAAGGGGTCGTACAGGCCCTCGGCAACGCCTTCGGTTCGCTCAACCGCCCGCCGTACATCCACCTCGACGGCGACGACCGCACCGGGGCCGTGGCGAGCGGCGAGAACCTCACCATCAACCTCGACCACAGGCAGGACTTCCGGCGCATCCTCGTCTTCGTCACCATCTACGAAGGCGCCAGCTCCTTCGCCGACCTGCACGCCACCGTCACCCTCCAGCCGCAGCACGGCGCCCCGATCGACTTCTCGCTCGACGAGTGCACCGTCCCCTCCACGGTGTGCGCGCTCGCCCTGATCACCAACACCGGCGGCGATCTCCTGGTACAGCGCGAGGCGCGGTATCTGGTGCCGGAGCGCGGAGTGAGCCCGCAGCGGACGATAGACCGCGCCTACGGATGGGGCATGAACTGGACGCCGGGCCGCAAGTGACCGGGCTCAGCCCTCGTCGGGCACGGCATCGGGACGCGCGTACGTGCGGCCCTTCCAGGCGGCCCCCCGCCCCCGGTAGTGCTGCACGGCCGAGTCGACCGTCATCAGCAGATACAGCGACGCCGTGAACGGCAGCAGCGCAGCGAGCCACAGCGGCTGGCGGTAGTGGCGCAGCATCGGCACGTACGTCCCTGCCATCACCGCCCACGCCACCCCACCGACGACCGCCGTCGCCGTACCGCCGCCCGCCGCTGAGGCGACCACCGCGGCGGGCGGCACCAGGTACACCAGCGCCAGGCCCGCGACCGTACCGAGGAGCAGCAGCGGGTTGTGCCGCAACTGGGCGTAGGCGCTGCGCGAGACCATCCGCCACAGGTCGTGCAGCCGCGGATACGGCCGCACGCTGTCCACCCGGTCGGCCAGCCCCAGCCAGACGTGCCCGCCGGCGCCCTTCACCGCGCGCGCGAGCGCCACGTCGTCGATGACGGCGTGCCGGATGGCGTCCGGGATGCGCGCCCTCTCCGCCATGTCCGCGCGCAGCAGGACACAACCGCCCGCCGCCGCGGCCGTACGCGAACCCCTCCGGCCGATCCACCGGAAGGGGTACAGCTGCGCGAAGAAGTAGACGAACGCCGGGACCACCAGCCGCTCCCACGCGCTCTCCACCCGCAGCCGCGCCATCTGCGACACGACGTCGAAGCCCCCGGCACGGGCCGCCGACACCAGCGTGCGCAGGCTGTCCGGCGCGTGCGCGATGTCCGCGTCCGTCAGCAGCAGAAACTCGGGGTCACGCGCGCGTGCCAGGCCGATGCCGTGCCGCACCGCCCACAGCTTGCCCGTCCAGCCCGCCGGCGGCTCACCCGGCGAGCCCACGGTCAGCGGCAGCCCGCCGTGCCGCCGGGACAGCTCACGGGCCAGGTCCCCGGTGCCGTCGGTGCTCCCGTCGTCCACGAGGAAGACCTCGGCCCGCCCCGGATAGTCCTGCGCCAGCAGCGACGGCAGGCTCGACGGCAGCACCGCGGCCTCGTCACGGGCCGGTACGACCACACAGACCGGCGGCCATGCGTCCGGTTCCCGGCGCGGCGGCAGCCGGACGTCCGTGCGCCAGAAGAAGCCCTGGCAGAGCAGCAGCCAGCACCAGGCGGCCAGCGACGCGACGGTGATCCACAGCAGGGCGCTCACGCCCGCAGTCTGCCCCACCGGAGGGGGCCGCAAGGCCCCATCGTCTATCGTGGCCAGGTGAAGATCGCGCTCATGGACTCCGGAATCGGCCTGCTCCCAGCCGCCGCCGCGGTACGGCGGCTGCGGCCCGACGCGGATCTCGTGCTCTCCTGGGACCCGGACGGGATGCCCTGGGGGCCGCGCACCCCGGAGGACATCACCCAGCGGGCCCTGGCCGTGTGCGAGGCCGCGGCCGCCCACGGGCCCGATGTCCTGATCGTCGCCTGCAACACCGCGTCCGTGCACTCCCTGCCGGTACTGCGGGGCCGCTTCGAACCGGATCTGCCGATCATCGGTACCGTCCCGGCGATCAAGCCGGCCGCGGCGGGCGGCGGGCATGTCGCGATCTGGGCGACCCCGGCCACCACCGGGAGTGCCTACCAGCGGAATCTGATCGAGCGGTTCGCCGCCGGTGTGGCCGTCACCGAGGTGGCCTGCCCGGGACTCGCGGACGCGGTGCACCACGCGGACGAGAGCGCGATCGACGCCGCGATCGCCTCGGCCGCCGCCCGCACCCCCGAGGACGTGACCACCGTCGTCCTGGGCTGCACCAACTACGAACTGGTCGGCGAGCGCATCCGGGCAGCCGTCCAGCGGCCCGGCCGTCCGCCGCTCGCGCTGCACGGCTCCGCCGGGGCCGTGGCCGCGCAGGCCCTGCGCCGGATCGGCGCGGAGCCGGCCCCCGCCGCCGTCGCCGACACCACCCTCACGGTGCTCCTCAGCGGCCGCGAGGCCACGCTCCCCGAGACGGCACTGTCGTACGAGGAAGGCCGTTTCCTGCAGGCGGTCGCCCCCGTCCGCTGACCGGCCGGGCGGCGATGACCCCGCGCCGGCCGGCCGTGGTCCACCCGGGGCAGTCACTGTCTGCCACGCCCTACCCGCGCAGCGAAACCTGAGTAATCTCATAACCATGACGGACGCCCGCCATGCCGACGACGGCCCGAATCCCGAGGTGTGGACCGGGCGCGCCACGAACCGGGTCCAGTGGCTGCTGGCACTGGTGGGCGCGGCCTGCATGGCGCTGGGTATCGAGCTGGCCGTGGACTCGGCATGGACCTCCGGCGTCGCCCCCCTGGTGATGTCCGTCGTGGGCTGCATCGCCGCTGGTCTGCTGGTCCTCTTCGGCACGCTCGCCTTCGTGCACGTCGACCTCAGACTCGACAAGGAGTGCGTCGAGGTGCGCTGCGGCCACATGGGGCTGCCGCGTCGGCGCATCCCGCTCTCCCACGTGGCCGGCGCCGACTTCACCGCCCTCGTCACACCCCGGCACTGGGGCGGCTGGGGCTACCGGTGGCGCCCCGAGAAGGGCACCGCTGTGGTCGTACGCCGTGGCGAGGGCATCGTGCTGCGCCTGTGGGACGGTCACACCTTCACGATCACCGTGGACAACGCCGAGTCGGCGGTACGGGTCATCAGGGACCGGCTGCGGACCCGCTGAGGCCGCCCGCCGCGTAGCGGCACGGGGAAACGACACCGCTCAGGGCCGGGGCTCCGCTCCGTCGCGCGCCCATGGACGCGCCGTCGCCCATCCCGCCAGCAGCCCGGCACCCACGGTCACCGTGGTGAAGCTGAGCGCGTCGCTCACCGAGGCGAACACGGCCAGTGCCGTCAGGGCCGCGCCGGCGGTCAGGGCGATCGGGGTGGAGCGAGGAGAGCGCCACAGGGCGTGCAGCACCCAGCAGAACGCGGCGACGCACAGGAGCACCCCGACCACGCCCTGCTCCGCCGCCAGCTGGAGCAGGGCCGAGTGCGGCCTGCCGTCGGCGGACAGCGGCTGAGCGTCCGTACCGCCCAGCTCGCCGAACCGTCCCGGGCCGACGCCGAGCCCCCGGTTCCGGCCCGCCAGCCGCAGGGCGTCCTGCCACAGCGCGACCCGGTACGCGCCGAGCCGGCCCTCGAGCACCCGGGCGAGGCCGCCCGGCACCACATCGGCGGCGAGCGCCCAGGCCGCGCCGGCCGCCGGTGCCGCGGTCAGCGCCAGGCCCAGCAGACCCACGCCCCGGCGGGACACCGAGCCCGCGGCGAGCGAGAACAGCAGAACGGCCGCACTCGCCACGCACCCGGCCACCGACCCCAGCACCGCCCCGGCCGGCACGATTCCGACGGCCGGCAGCCAGAGCACCAGCCTCAACTCCGGTACGGGTGTCGCCCAGGCGGCGCAGCACGCGGCACCCGTGGCCATAGTCAGCAGGGCGGCCGTGCCACCGGCGTGGCCGAGCGGACCGGCGTCCCGGGGACCGGCGGAGAGGCCGGGCAGGGCCACTGCCAGCGCGAGTCCGGCCGCCGCTCCGACGGATGGCGCGGCCACCGGCAGCAGTGCCCCGGACACCCGGCCGACGGCATGACCGGCGGCCACGGCGAGCACCGCGAGCAGCACGCCCTCGGGCCGTCCGTCATGTGCCGCCGCGGTGATGAGCGACCAGCCGGCGCAGGCGCCCAGCAGGATCATGCCCGCCCCGTCAGAAACGTTTCGTCTGACGTCCGCCGCGCCCGCATCCACACCGGCCGCGGATCTCGTCGTCCCCGTCGCCCCCACGGCTGCCCCTTGTCCCCGGTCCCCAACCCCTGCCTCGGGCCACGGCCGGGCATGGCGCCGGATCCGGCCGCACTGCCGAGGCTGGGCTCACCGTAGCGGCTGATGGCCGGATTGGGCACGAGATGCGACGGAAAGTGGCGGTGGGGCGGCGGAAACGGCATGTGCCCGGGGCCGGTGTCGGGGTGGGTGCTCGTCGTGGGGGAGCGGGTCCGTGCGGCGGCGCCCCGCGGAGGGCGGCGACCAGCGACGACCACGGTCCGCCGAGCCGTTCCGGCCCTCGAACCGTGCTGTCGGCGGCCCAGGCGGCCGCCGTACACTCACCCGGGTGACCGTCACCGCAACTTCTGTGGACCAGCCGGATCAGCTCCAGCCGTCCCCCGCGCCCAGCGCGTTCCGCGGCCGCCTGCTCCGCCTGGTCCCGGCCCTCGCCTCCGCGCTCTGCGGAGTGCTGCTCTACGTCAGCTTCCCGCCGCGCCCCCTGTGGTGGCTGGCGCTGCCCGCCTTCGCAGGCTTCGGCTGGTTGCTGCGCGGGCGTGGCTGGAAGGCGGCCCTCGGCCTCGGCTACCTCTTCGGGCTCGGCTTCCTGCTGCCCTTGCTGGTGTGGACCGGCGTGGAGGTGGGTCCCGGACCGTGGCTGGCCCTCGTCGCCATCGAGGCGGTCTTCGTCGCCCTGGTCGGCGTCGGTGTCGCCGCCGTCTCCAGGCTGCCGGCCTGGCCGGTGTGGGCGGCCGCCGTCTGGATCACGGGCGAGGCGGTACGCGCGCGTGTCCCCTTCCGTGGCTTCCCCTGGGGCAAGATCGCGTTCGGTCAGGCGGACGGAGTCTTCCTGCCGCTGGCCGCGGTGGGCGGCACACCCGTGCTCGGCTTCGCGGTCGTCCTGTGCGGATTCGGCCTGTACGAGGCCGGCCGGCTGATCGCCGAGCGGCGCCGGACCCGGGTCGTGCGGCGAGCCGCGGCGGCCGCCGCACTGCTGAGCGTGGCCGTCCCGGTGGCGGGCGCGGTCACCGCCCGGCCGCTGGTGAGCGACAGGGCCGAGAACGGCACCCGGACCGTCGCGGTCATCCAGGGCAACGTGCCGCGTTCCGGGCTGGAGTTCAGCGCCCAGCGGCGGGCGGTGCTCGACCACCACGTGCGCGAGACGCTCAGGCTCGCCGCCGACATCAAGGCGGGCAGGGCCCCGAAGCCCGACTACGTGCTGTGGCCGGAGAACTCCTCCGACATCGACCCCTTCACCAATCCCGACGCGGCCGCCGTCATCGAGGGCGCCGCCAGGGCCGTCGGCGTGCCCGTCTCGGTCGGCGGGGTCGTCGAGAAGGACGGCAAACTGCTCAACGAGCAGATCCTGTGGGACCCGGCCAAGGGACCGACGCAGACCTACGACAAGCGGCAGATCCAGCCGTTCGGCGAGTACCTCCCGCTGCGCGGGCTCGTCGGCGCGGTCAACAAGAACTGGACCGGCATGGTCCGCCAGGACTTCAGCCGCGGCGGCACCCCGGGCGTGTTCGACATCGACGGTGCCAAGGTGGGCCTGGCCACCTGCTACGAGGCGGCCTTCGACTGGGACGTGCGGGACACCGTGACCCATGGCGCGGAGATGATCTCCGTGCCGAGCAACAACGCGACCTTCGACCGCAGCGAGATGACCTACCAGCAGCTCGCCATGTCCCGGATCCGCGCCGTCGAGCACAGCCGCACCGTCACCGTGCCGGTGACCAGCGGTGTCAGCGCGATCATCATGCCGGACGGGAAGATCACCCAGAAGACCGGCATGTTCGTGCCCGCCTACCTCGTCCAGAAGGTGCCGCTGCGCACGTCCAAGACCCCCGCGACCGAGCTGGGCATCCTCCCGGAGCTCGCTCTGGTGCTGCTCGCCGCGGGCGGCGTCGGCTGGGCGACCGGGTCCGGGCTGCGCCGTCGGCGCGCCGGTGACGCGTGACCGTACGACCCGCGCACGACTCCTCAACCGGCCCGTACGCTCCCTGAACCGCCAGGAGAGTACGGGCCGGGCCGGTTAGGGTCGGGCCCATGGCTACTCCTGACTTCATCCGCACCCTCCGGGCCTCCGCGGGCCGGCAACTGCTCTGGCTCCCCGGGGTCACCGCGATCGTCTTCGACGACGAGGGCAGAGTGCTCCTCGGCCGGCGGGCCGACACCGGCAAGTGGTCGGTGATCGGGGGGATCCCGGAGCCCGGCGAGCAGCCCGCGGCCTGTGCCGTGCGGGAGGTCTTCGAGGAGACGGCGGTGCACTGCGAGGCCGAGCGGGTCGTCCTCGTCCAGGCCCTGGAGCCGTTCACCTACCCCAACGGGGACGAGTGCCAGTACATGGACATCACCATCCGCTGCCGGGCCGTGGGCGGGGAGGCCCGGGTCAACGACGACGAGTCCCTGGAAGTGGGCTGGTTCACGGTGGACGCGCTGCCGGAGCTCCACGAGTTCGGCCGCTTCCGGATCAAGCAGGCCATGTCCGAGGCACCCACATGGTTTGACCCTACGACTGTGGGCTGAAGTATGGGCGATCACCACATGTGGTGACGGGTGGGGCCCGCTTAGGGTCGGCACATGACCTCGTCCAGCCCCCCGCCCGGTCTTCGCCCCCAGCCCCTCGCCCTCGACCTCGGCGGCCGCACCGCCCTCGTCACCGGTGCCGCAAGCGGCATCGGCCGCGCCTGTGCGCTGCGGCTGGCGGCCGCCGGTGCGCGCGTGCGGGCCGTCGACCGGGACGCGGCCGGCCTGGCCGAGCTGGCCCAGCAGGCGGAACGCGCCGGTGACCTGCCGGGGACCGTCGAACCGCACGTCGTGGACCTGACCGACCTCGACGCCGCCGAACGCACCGCCGCCGGCGCCGATGTGCTGGTCAACAACGCGGGCCTGCAACTCGTGCGCCCCATCGAGGAGTTCCCTCCCGAGGTCTTCCACACCGTGCTGACCGTGATGCTGGAGGCGCCGTTCCGCCTCATCCGCGGCGCCCTTCCGCACATGTACGCGCAGGGCTGGGGCCGGATCGTCAATGTGTCCTCCGTCCATGGTCTGCGCGCCTCCGCCTACAAGTCCGCGTATGTGGCCGCCAAACACGGTATGGAGGGTCTGTCGAAGACGGCCGCTCTGGAAGGCGCCCCCCATGGGGTGACCTCGAACTGTGTGAACCCGGCCTATGTGCGCACACCTCTGGTGGAGAAACAGATCGCCGACCAGGCGCAGGCGCACGGCATCCCCGAGGAACGCGTGCTGTCCGAGGTCCTGCTCAAGGACAGCGCGGTCCAGCGGCTCATCGAACCGGAGGAGGTCGCCGAGTCGGTGGCCTACCTGTGCAGCCCGCAGGCGTCCTTCGTCACCGGCACCTCGCTGGTGCTCGACGGCGGGTGGACGGCCCACTGAAGCGTCCGGCGGCGCCCGGCCCGGGAGTTTTCCACAGGCCTGACGGGCCGGGCCGGCGATGCGGAATCCTGTGACCATGTCTCGCGATCACGTTCAGTCGGCACCCAGCGGCAGCACCGAGGCCGCCTACCTCGAGCTGCTCGCCCGCGACGCCTCCGCGGAGGCCTACGAGCAGCCGGTGCTGCTCGCCCGCGCCGAGGGCGGACCGGCCGACCGGATCGCCGCGCTGGAGAGGGCCAAGCTGCTCGCCCTGCGGGTCCGGTCCGAGCTGGAGGGGCGCCGGCGCCGCGAGGCGGAGCTGTCCGCGCTGTTCGAGACCGCCCACGACCTGGCCGGCCTGCGCGATCTGGACGCCGTCCTCCAGGCCATCGTGCAGCGCGCCCGCTCCCTGCTCGGCACGGACGTCGCCTACCTCACCCTGAACGACCCGGCACGCGGCGACACCTACATGCGGGTCACCGAGGGCTCCGTCTCCGCCCGCTTCCAGCAGCTGCGCCTCGGCATGGGCGAGGGGCTCGGCGGACTGGTCGCCCAGACGACCCGGCCGTACGTCACGGACGACTACTTCAAGGACGCCCGCTTCCAGCACACCCACACCATCGACGCCGGCGTCCGCGACGAGGGCCTGGTCGCCATCCTCGGTGTCCCGCTCATGCTCGGCCCGCACGTCATCGGCGTGCTCTTCGCCGCCGACCGCAGGGCACGCGTCTTCGAGCGCGAGCAGATCGCCCTGCTCGGCTCCTTCGCCGCGCTCGCCGCGGCCGCGATCGACACCGCCAACCTGCTCACCGAGACCCGCGCCGCCCTGGCCGGGCTGGAGCGCGCCAACGAGATCATCCGGGACCGCAGCGCGGTCATCGAGCGCGCCTCCGACGTCCACGACCGGCTCGCCGAACTCGTCCTGCGTGGCGGCGGGGTGCACGACGTCGCCGCCGCCGTCTCCGAAGTCCTCGACGGCACCGTCGAGTTCAGCGAGGCCGACACGGCACCGGCCGAGGCCCTGGAGGCGTCCCGCGCCGAGGGCCACGCCGTACCGCACGGCAACGACTGGATCGCCGCGGTCGCCGCCGGCGGCGAACTCCTCGGCGCGCTGGTCCTGCGTGGGCATCCCGGCCTCGACCCCGTGGACCAGCGCACCCTGGAGCGCGCGGCGATGGTCACCTCGCTCCTGCTGCTCGCCCGCCGCTCGGCGGCCGAGGCCGAACAGCGGGTGCGGGGCGAGCTGCTGGACGACCTGCTGGACGCGCGTGACCGCGATCCGCGCCTGCTGCGCGAACGCGCCGCCCGGTTGCACGCCGACCTCGACGCCACCCATGTCGTCCACGCCGCGCGCCTCGACGGCCCGGCCGCCGACGCCG
>NZ_JBEPBF010000181.1:0-15871 GCF_040298985.1 Streptomyces sp. NPDC001093
TTGGGCAGCAGGTCGGCCTCGGAGACCACGCCGACCACCCGGCCCTCGCCCTCGATCACGGGCAGGGCGCTGACCTGCCAGTCCTGCATCAGCTGGACGATCTCCTTGAAGGGGGCACGTCGGCCGACGACCGCGACCGTCCGGGTCATGACGTCGCAGACGATGTGCGGGGTGCCGTACATGGTGACCTCCGTACGGTCCTGGCGGCGGCCGGTCCGTTCCCAGCATGTGCCGGTTCCGAAGAACCGGCCAGGGGCCACCGGTCCTCGGGGTGGGCCGGTCGGCCCCGCATGGGGACCTGCGGCCCTTCGCCCCGCGAACGCGGCGGCACCACGCTGGAACTGGATCCCTCGACCCGGGAGGTGGAGACGATGCCCCGAACGGTCACGGCAGGCCTCGACGGCTCGTCCGAGAGCCGGGCCGCCGCCGAATGGGCGGCGCGCGAGGCAGCGTTGCGCGGTCTGCCGCTGAAGATCGTTCACGTCTGGAAGCCGGTGCCCGACCCCGTGACCCAGGCCCCGCTGCTCGGCGGCGAGGCCCAGCAGCACTGGACCGAGGAGGTTACCCGTGAGGCCGCCGAAGGGCTGCGGCTGCGCCATCCCGGCGTCGAGGTGGTCACCGACCGGGTCACCGGGGAACCGGCCCACGCCCTGACCGAGGCGGCGGACGCCGCCGAGCTGATGGTGCTGGGCTCGCGCGGCTTCGGCGGGATCGCGGGCTTCATGGTCGGCTCGGTCAGCCTGGCGGTGCTCGCCCACGCCGAGCGTCCCGTGGTACTGGTCCGGGCCGGGGAGCAGGCCGCCGACGAACACAAGCCGGACCCCGCGGGTGTACCGTCCGCCGCGACCCCCTTCCGGCCCGTCGTGCTCGGCCTCGACATCGGCACCCCCGACGAGACGCTGCTCGGATTCGCCTTCGAGGCGGCCGCCCGGCGCGGCGCGTCCCTGCGGGTCGTGCACGCCTGGAGCGAACCGCCCACCTCCTTCTACCGCTTCTACGGGGACGCCGAGCTCTACGACGACATCGCCCGCGGGCAGGCCAAGGCCCTGACCGAGCTGCTGCGCTCCTGGCGGCAGAGGTTTCCGGACGTGGAAGTGATCGAGGCGAGCCGGTGCGGCAGCGCCGCGCAGGTTCTCGTCGACGCCTCCCGTGAGGCCTCCCTGGTCGTCGTGGGCCGGCGCGTCCGCACCAGCCCGCTCGGCATCCACATCGGCCACGTCGCGCATGCCGTGCTGCACCACGTCGTGGGCCCGGTCGCCGTGGTTCCGCACGACTGATCCCCTTGATCCCATTGATCCCCCTGATCCCCCGAGGGAGCGGTGAACTCGATGGAGCTTCCGGTCGTCGTCGGCGTCGACGGTTCCGAGCCCAGCCTGCGGGCCGTCGACTGGGCGGCCGACGAGGCCGCCCTGCGCGGGGCCCCGCTCCGGCTGGTGTACGCCTCCCTCTGGGAGCGCTACGAAGGCGCCCTGCTCGCACAGGAACTCGACAAGCCGCTGGAGGAGGTGATGGCCCGGGATGTCCTCGGTACGGCGGAGGAGCGCGCCCGACGCCGCCGGCCGGAGCTGAAGGTCACCACCGATGTGCTGCCCGAGGAGCCGGAGTACGGGCTCGTACGGGAGAGCAGCACCGCCCTCGCGCTGGTGCTGGGCTGTCGTGGCCGCAGCGGCATGGCCGAGGCGCTGCTGGGGTCCGTCAGCCTCGCGGTCGCCGGGCACGCGCACTGCCCCGTGATCGTGCTGCGCGGCACCCACGACAGCCAGGCCCGCACCGGGCTCCGGGGCCGGATCGCGCTGGGGGTGGGTGAGAAGCCGGCCGGCTCGGCCGCCGTACGGTTCGCCGTCGAGGAGGCCGTCCTGCGCGGGGTGCCCCTGGAAGCCGTACGGGCCTGGCGGTGCCCCGCGCACGCGACCCCGCATTCCCAGAGGCGGCAGGCCCTCGGGGTGCTGGAGGAGGCTTTGCGGGACGTGCCGGCCGAGCTGAAGGCGGACCGCCGCACCGTCGAGGGCCACGCCCGCGACGCCCTGATCGCCGTGTCCCGCGAGTCCGACCTGCTCGTCGTCGGCGCCCGGCGCAGGCACGGTCCCTTCGGCCTCCAGCTCAGCCGCGTCGCCCACGGGGTGCTGCACCACGCGGCCTGCCCTGTGGCCGTCGTCCCCGAACACGCCTGAGGGAACGCCGGACGGATGGCGAGACCCCTGCGGCGGCGGTGCGGATCAGCCCGTCCGGTGGCCCCAGCGGGGTTCGACCAGGTCCCACTCCCGGTCCCAGCGGGCCATGCGCCGCCGGTCGAGCCACACCCTTGCGAGCGCTCCGGCCCCGTAGACCGGGGCGGCGACGGCCAGGCCGGCCGCCGCGCCGAAGAGACCGGCCTCGATCGCGCCCTCGGTGGGGTTCACCGGCTTCGCGGGGGTGAGACCGCCGTGGTCGTCCTGCCAGACCACCACCCGCGCACCCGCCCCGAGACCGCTGTCGACCAGCGTGTCTCCGGTGCGGGAAGTACCGTCCGGTGCGGTCCAGCGCACCGTCGCCCGGACCAGTCCGCCCGCCGGCCAGGCGGCCGTGGTGCCGTGCGGTGCGTCGGTGAGGAGCACGGCACGGACGGGATGCCGGTGGGCGCGCTGAGCCGCGAACACATCTCCGGCAGCGCGTGCCGTCAGCAGACCCGCGACGGCCCCGCCGACCACGACCGCGAGCCAGACGGCCAGGACGAGCCAGGCCTCCACGACGTCCCCGCGTCGCCGCAGCGGATTGCTCCGCCAACGCCACAGCCCGTGCTTCGCGTTCATCGCGCCGGTCCTCACGTGGGCCCCGGCAGCGGCAGGGGGAGTCGCGTGTGCACCTCGAAGACGTCCCCCAGTCCCGTGACCCGCAGGATGCGCCGGAACTCCGCGCTCTCGGTGATCAGCCGCAGCCGGCCCTGCCGGGCCAGCGTCCGGTTGCGTGCGCGGCACAGGACCCCGAGTCCGATGCAGTCGATGAACGTGACCGGCCGCAGGTCGAGCACCAGGTCGGGCCGGGGGGAGGTGGTGAGCGCGTCGAGCCGGCGCGACAGCGCGGGGGCGGTCAGCACATCGATCTCGCCGTGCAGGGCCACGACGGTCGCTCCGCCGGCCACGCGATCGGCCGCGAGCACTTCCGGTGCGGTGTGGTGCTCCGCCGCGCGGGCCGCGTCGTTCTCGGACATGGCACGAGCGAACCGGGCGTGCCGGGCGGGGCACTAGGGCCATCCGGCCCCTGTCGCCGGTCCGTACGGGGCACCCCTCGTCCCCGCGACGGGCGCGGCCCCGATCGGCACCGTCCGGCCGCGGGGCGAGGGCCGGACGGCCCAAGCGGCACCGGTCCCCGCTGGGGAAGCTGGACGTGCGGGCGGTCCCGGCGCCGTGCCGGAACCACGATCCCGCGGCGGAGTCGACGAAGAGCGACAGGGAGCTGCCATGAAGGGCTTCGTGTTCCACGGTCCGGGGCAGGCGTCCTGGCAGGACGTCCCCGACCCCGCCGTCAAGGAACCCACCGACGCCATCGTCAAGGTCGGCGCCGTGACCATCTGCGGGACGGACCTGCACATCCTCAAGGGCGATGTCCCCGAGGTCCGCTCCGGCACGGTGCTCGGGCACGAGGCGGTCGGCGAGATCGTCGAGGTCGGCAGCGACGTGCGCACCGTACGGCCGGGGGACCGGGTGCTGATGTCCTGCATCACCTCGTGCGGCCGGTGCCGCTTCTGCAGGGACGGCTCGTACGGCCAGTGCCGGGGCGGCGGAGGCTGGATCCTCGGCCATCTCGTCGACGGCACCCAGGCCGAGTACGTCCGCGTCCCCTACGCCGACCTGTCCGTGCATCCGCTGCCCGCCGCCGTGCCCAGTGAGGAGGCCGTCCTGCTCGCGGACATCTTCCCGACGTCGTACGAGGTCGGTGTCCTCAACGGGCATGTGCGGCCCGGCGACACCGTCGCCATCGTCGGCGCCGGGCCCATCGGACTCGCGGCCGTCGCGACGGCGCGACTGTTCGCCCCGGAACGGATCATCTCGGTCGACATGGCTCCGGCCCGGCTGGAGGCCGCCCGGCGGCTCGGCGCCGACGCCGTGGCCGACGCCCGCGAGGAACCCGGCCAGCTGGTCGCCGATCTGACCGACGGTCTCGGCGCGGACGTGGTCATGGAGGCGGTCGGCGTCCCGGAGAGCTTCGAGCTGTGCACCCGCATGGTCCGCCCGGGCGGGCACGTGGCCAACATCGGCGTGCACGGCAGGCCCGCGACACTGCACCTCGAAGACCTCTGGATCAGGAACGTGACCATCACGACCGGCCTCGTGGACACCTCCTCCACGCCCACCCTGCTGCGGATGGCCGCCGCCGGCCGGCTGCCGACCGGGCAACTGGTCACCCACACCTTGCCGCTGGACCACATGGAGGAGGCCTACGACGTCTTCTCCCGGGCCACCGAGACCGGCGCGCTCAAGATCGTGCTCGGCGGGGAGCAGCACGCGGAAGTGGCCGTTCCCTCGGCCTGACGGAGACGCCGCTGGGCGATCCGGGCCGCCGCCTGGCCGCCCGGCGCGCCCAACTCGGCCTGTCGCGAAGGGAGGTGGCCGCCCGCACCGGCATGGCCGTCACCTATCTCGGGTATCTGGAGGAGCATCCCGGTGCCGCCCCGGGCCCCGGCCCCCTGACCAGGCCGGCCCAGGCGCTGCAGACCACGGTGACCGAGCTGACACCGGACGAGTGCCGGGCGTTGCTCGGCTCGCACGGGGTGGGCCGACTGGCCGTGCCCACGGATACGGGCCCGGTGATCGTGCCCGTCAACTACAGCTTCGCCGAGGGTGCGTTCGTCTTCCGGACCACCCTCGGCGCGACACCGTCCCTCGCGGCCGGCCAGGCAGTGGCCCTCGAGGTCGACCGCATCGACGACACGTTCAGCCAGGGCTGGAGCGTCCTGATCCGCGGCAGTGCGCGGTCGGTGACGGACCCGCAGGAGCAGCGGAGGTTCACCGGGCAGGCGTACAGCACCCCTTGGGCGGGCGGCGAGCGTGACCTGTGGGTGCGTGTCGAACCCCGCACGGTGACGGGGCGCCGGACCACGGTCTGACGGGTCCGACGGTCCGAGAGCGCCGCTCGCCGAGGAACATGTTCCGGGGAGCGCGTGAAGGCGACGCCGCTGCCGGAGTCGGGGCCGAGGTCGTCCGGGATGTGCTCGCGCCGCCGGTACGGGCGGGCGCGCTCGGCGTTCCAGGACCGGAACACGGCGAGGACGGCCTGCTGGAGCGGCTCCAGGGTCATGGCCTCGTCGAACCGGACCGGGCCGACGCCCTCACCGTGCTGCCGTCGTCACGGCCTCCCGCGCCGAAAGGTCCGGGAGAGCTCCGCCGGCAGGCCGTCCCGCTCCTCGCCGGTGGCGAGGAGGGCGCGCCAGGCCTCGGTGGTGACGGTGAAACCGGGCGGCACCGGCAGGCCCAGCCGGGTCGTCTCGGCCAGGTTGGCGCTTGCCGTCGAGCAGGCCGGCCAGGTCGCGGCCGCCGTCCTGGACGTCCCGCCGGGCGGGCCGATCGGCCCCACGGCGCCGGTGCGGGGCTCGGCGGGCGCGGGCCGGCGGACCGGTTCGCGGATCCCGTGCCCACCTGGCCCGGGAGGCGCTACGGTGTGGGAAGACCCATCGGTTCCGGGCCATGTGCTGATGGGGACTGGAGGACGTGGTGACCGATTCGGAGGAGCCGCGCGTACGACTGCCGCAGCTGAAGCTCGACGAGCTGCTGGAGGAGCTGCAGGCCCGGATCAGCGCAGCCCGCGGCACACAGGATCGCGTGCAAGGTCTGCTGGAGGCGGTCCTCTCCGTCGGCCGGGAGCTCGACCTGGAGCAGGTCCTGCACTCCATCGTGGAGGCGGCCGCGGTGGTCGTGAACGCCGGGTACGCCGCCCTCGGTGTCATCGGACCGGACGGCACGCGCCTGTCCGCCTTCCACACGGTGGGCGTCACCGAGGAGCAGATCGCCGCGATCGGCCCCTTTCCGGAAGGGCACGGCATCCTCGGCGAGCTGATCCGGCACCCGCAGCCGCTCCGGCTCGGCAAGATCTCCGCACATGCGTCCTCCTACGGCTTCCCCCCGGGCCACCCGCCGATGAACAGCTTCCTCGGCGTCCCGATCCGGGTCCGCGACCAGGTCTTCGGCAACCTCTACCTGACCGAGAAGCGCGGCGGGCGGGAGTTCGACGAGGAGGACGAGTCGGTGCTGTCCACGCTGGCCGTGGCCGCCGGCGTGGCGATCGACAACGCCCGCCTGTACGAGGACTCCCGGCTGCGCGAGCGCTGGCAGCGGGCGAACGCGGAGATCAGCCACAGCCTGATGTCCGGCATCGACCGGGCCGAGTCGCTGAACCTGATCGCCGAGCGGGCCAGGGAGATCTCGGGCTCGGCCCTGGCGGCGGTCGCCATGCCCATGGAGGGCACGAAGTCGCTCACCGTGGAGATCGCCGTCGGAGTCGACGCGGAGGCGCACCGGGGACTGGTGCTGCCCATGGACGCGAGCCTCATGGGGCTGGCATACACCGCGACCGCCCCGGTCACCAGCGACGACGTGGTCCACGATGCGCGGATCACCCCCGAACCGCCGCGCTTCGAGGGGCTCGGACCCGCGGTGGCCGTCCCGATCGGCACGGGCGAGAACGGGGTGCGTGGCGTGGTGCTGGTGGCCCGCGAGGGCGGCCGGCCGGCGTTCCTCCGTAAGGAGACCGAGTTGCTGCAGGGGTTCGCCGCCCAGGCCGCGATCGCGATGGAGCTCGCCGACCGCAGGCACGACGCCCAGCAGATCGCGTTGCTGGAGGACCGTGACCGCATCGCCCGGGACCTGCACGACCTCGCCATCCAGCGGCTGTTCGCCACCGGGATGACCCTGCAGAGCGCGGGCCGTTTCATCGAACATGCCGAGGCCGCCGAGCGGGTGCGGCGGGCCGTGGACGACCTCGACGAGACCATCAAGATCATCAGGTCGACGATCTTCGGACTGCGGGCGCGCACGGGCACCGCCGGCAGCGGCCTGCGGGCGAGGGTCGTCCGGACGGTAGGCGAGGCCGCCCCCGTGCTGGGCTTCGCCCCCAGCGTGCGCATGGAAGGCCTGGTCGACACCGATGTGCCGCTGGAGATCGCCGACCACGTGGTGGCCGTGCTGACCGAGGCCCTCACCAACATCGCCCGGCACGCCCACGCCAACCGGACCCAGGTGGTCCTGATCGCCGACGGCCGCGAGGTGCGCCTGCGGGTCGCGGACAACGGCGTGGGCATCCCTTCCGGCGGCCGGCGCAGCGGGCTGCTCAACATGGCCGAACGGGCGGACAGCCTCGGCGGTCGGCTGGACGTGACCAGCCCCGAGGGAGGCGGTTCGGCACTGGACTGGTACGTCCCGCTGCCCGCCGAGTAGGCCGCGCCGTCCTCGGTCCCCTCGCCGCGGAGCGCGCAGGGCCGACGGGGCAGGGGATCGGGACCACTCGGCCCATGTCACGAACGGCTCCGCCGCCGCAGCCTGAAGGTGTCCGAAGACGGCACCCACGCCCTGGAGGACGCCATGAACGGCACTCCGGCCCTGGTGAACGACGTGATGACCCACCGGGTCGTGGCCCTGCGCGCAGGGGCGGCCTTCAAGGACATCGTGAAGGTCATGCGCGACTGGCAGGTCAGCGCCCTGCCGGTGCTGGACGATGCCGGCCGTGTCGTCGGCGTCGTCTCCGAGGGCGATCTGCTGGCCAAGCAGGAGTACCAGGACGGTGACATCGGCCGGTACGGTCAGATGAGCCACCCCGCCGAGGTCCGCAAGGCGGACGCGGTGACCGCGGCCGAGCTGATGACCTCGCCGGCCGTCACCGTGGCAGCGGACGCCACGCTCGCCCATGCCGCGCGCCTCATGGCCCGCGCCCGGGTCAAGCGGCTGCCCGTCGTCGGCCGTGACCTCGCTCTCCGTGGCATCGTCAGCCGCTCGGACCTGCTGAAGGTGTTTCTGCGGGACGACGAGGACATCGCCGAGGAGGTCCGGCACGAGGTCGTCGTACGCCTCTTCGGCCCGCGCGCCGTCACCGTCCGGGTGGAGGTGTGCGACGGTGTCGTCACGCTGGCCGGCCGGGTCCGTGAGACGGCCCTGATACCGCTCGCCGCCCGGCTCGCACGGGCCGTGGCGGGTGTGGTGGATGTGCGCTGCGCACTGGCCGGACCGCCCCGCCGTCCTGACCTCGACCCCGACCTCCCCGAGGCCGGCAGCGTGCGCACGCCCTGACAGACGGCGTCGGGCCCACGACAGGAGGCGGCGACGATGACGCGGACACCTCCCACGACGGCCACCCGGGTACGGCTCTGGCGCTGGCGCCGCAATCCGCTCAGGCGGCACAGCGACGTCGTCGAGGGCTGGATCGTGCTCGCGGCCTGGCTGTTCACCCTGGTCGGCGGAGCCCTCGCGGGCACGGTGGCGGCCCAGATCACCGACGCGGCGTTCGCGGCGCGGGCGGCCCGGGCCCATGCCGTGTCCGCCGTGCTCACCGACGATGCGGCGAAGACGCCCGCCACCGCCGGTGGATACGACGACGGCCGCGTGCCCGCCACCGTGCGCTGGACGGACCCGGACGGCTCCGTGCACACGGGCCGGACCCAGATCTACCCGGCAGCCCCGGCGGGCACCCCGGTGGCCGTGTGGGCGGATCGCGCCGGCCATCTGGTGTCGGAACCGGTCACCGGCGAGGCGGCGAGCGTGCAGGCGGCCCTGACCGGCGCCCTCGTGGCGGTACCGGCCGGTGCGGCCGTCTGGACCGTGGGGTGGGTGGTCCGCTCCCGGCTCGTGCGGCGGCGCATGGCCGAATGGGACGAGGAGTGGCGGCAGATCGGGCCGGAATGGGGGAACCTCAGCGGCGGGCGGGGCTGAACACGGGCAGTTGAGGCCACATTTGTCGTCTTGTCGTCAAAAGGTTCGGCTCGTCACCGAGTTCGCCGTCCTGTCGTCACCCGGCCGTCACTCGCGGCCGTCACTCGGCACCGGCCACGGTGAGCCGGCAGTCCACGCCCACGACACCCTCCACGCCGCGCACCATGCGTGCGGCGAGCTGAATCCGCGCGGGGTCCTGCACCCGCCCGGTCAGGGTCGCGACGCCATCGGTGACCACGACATGGACCGGTTCCACCGGGGCCGGGAAGAGCGGGTCGACGACATCGCGCCGGATCTCGTCGGCCAGGTCGTCGTCCGGCCGCAGGAACACCTTCAGCAGGTCCCCGCGGCTGACCACGCCTTCCAGCACGCCCTCCGCGTTCACCACGGGCAGGCGCTTGACGTGCCGCAGCGCCATGATGCGCGCGGCCTCGGCCAGCGCGGCGTCGGCGTGCACAGTGACCGCCGGGGTGCTCATCAGCTCCTCGGCGCACACGGCCCCCGCCTTGGCCAGGTCCGGCAGCCGGCGCAGCTGCGTGAACCGGTCCGGATCGCTGTCCCGGAACTCCTCCTTGGGCAGCAGATCGGCCTCGGACACCACGCCGACCACCCGTCCGTCGCCCTCCAGCACGGGCAGGGCGCTGACCTCCCACTGCTCCATGCGCTCGACGATCTCCTTGAAGGGAGCCTTGCGGCCCACGGCGACGACGGCTCGCGTCATCACGTCACTCACCCGGTGCGGGCTGCTGTCCATCGCGCTCTCCTCACAGGACCGGGGTCACGTCGGACTGCCGCTGCCGTAGGGGGCGTAGAGGTCGAGCAGCCGGACCCGGGAGGCATGCAGCCGTTGGGCGACCACGCGCCCCAGCCAGACGGCGATCGCCCGCCCGAGTTCCGGGTCCTCCGCGCACTTCGCCCGCACGGCCCCGGCGTCGAACTCCCAGGCCCGCACGGGGCTGATGGCCTCGGCGCCCAGGTGCCAGAGATACGGCGGGAAGTGCCAGGACCAGCCGACCAGTTCGCCGTGACCGAGGGTCTCGATGACGGCGGGCCGACGGCCCGGTACGTGCAGGTCGAGGGCGACGGTGCCGGTGCGCACGATCCAGAACCGGTCGGCGTGCCGGCCCTCCTCGAACAGGCGGGTCCCTGCCTCGAAGGAGATGTCGTGGGCCAGGCGCATCAGCTGTTCGCGGTGCAATGGCTCAAGAGCCGCACTCATGGTGGTGGTGGAGGTCATCGCACCGGCTCCCTTCGTGGCTTCTGCTCCCAGCGTGGGCCCGTGCGGCCGGGGGCGCCACGGGCCACTCGGGCCGGGCCGGGGGTCCTTCGGCCCCGAGCGCACACCACGAGAACCGGCGGCCCGCCAGGGACGCCGAGGGCCCCGGCGCGGAACTCCGCGCCGGGGCCCTGTCGAGCGGTGGGTGCCTGATCAGTCGCCGTGGCCCTTGGACCCCGTCGCCGTCTTGGAGTAGGCGTCGTGCCAGGCGGCCTTCGCTCCGGAGTCGCCGATCCGGTAGACGTCCACGACCGCTCCCACCGCGACGGCCAGCGAGAGCACGCCGACGACGATCCGTACCGGCAGGGCGGACCAGCGCGTGCCGCGGCCCTGTCCAGGCTCGGCGGGAGCGCGCCGCCCCGCCCACCACACGACCGCCGCCAGCGCGAACAGACCCAGGGCCCACGGCAGCAGTCCGTCACCCAGCTCGGTGTGCCGGCGTACCAGGGGGTCATCGCCCACGTGCCGTTCGAGCCACTCGCCGGCGTGTGTGGTCAGCGGCACGCCGGCCAGTGCCACGAAGGCGAGCACCGGGAGCAGGACGCCCAGCCGCCGGGCGGCGCGCGGCCAGAGCGCGGCCGTCACCAGGGCCAGCGCGGTGAGGGGTATCAACACGACGACCACGTGGACGAACAGGACATGGGCGGGCAGACCGTTGATCAGAGTCATCCAGAGGCTCCTGAGGGGGGTGTGGGCGCGCGCCAGCCTTACACAGCCACCTCTCAGTCAGCTCTGAGCCGCTGGAACCCGGGAGAAGGCACCGCGACCGGTGTGTCCTCGCGGCGGTGGACGGCGGTGAGGCAACGGCTGCCCGGCGTGCCGCTCCTCCCCGACGACGGAGATGCTCAGAAGGCGGACTCGTCCCACTGGTCCAGCGCGGCGTCGCCCATGGCTTCAAGCCCGCCCTCGGCGGCCTCCAGTGCCTGTTCGCACCAGATGACCTTGCCTCGAGCGGTGTACCGGACTCCCCAGCGGCGGGCGAACTGGGCGACGAGGAACAGGCCGCGGCCGCCCTCGTCGGTGGTGGCCGCGCGGCGCATGTGCGGTGATGTGCTGCTGCCGTCGGCGACTTCGCAGATCAGACTGTCCCGGTCGAGCAGCAGACGGAGCCGGATGGGCTCGCCGCCGTAGCGGATGGCGTTGGTGACCAGTTCGCTGAGGATGAGCTCGGTCGTGTAGGAGATCTCGTCCAGACCCCAGGACTCAAGGCGGCGGGCGCAGGCGGCGCGCAGGGGAGCGATGGCGGCGGGCTCGGAGGGCACGTCCCAGTCGGCGACCCGGTCCGGGTCCGTGAGCCGGGTGCGGGCGACCAGGAGGGCGATGTCGTCGCTGGGACGGTCGGGCAGCAGGGCGTCGAGCGCGGCCTGACAGTCCTGTTCCGGTGTCCGGTCGGGCTCGGCCAGGGCACCGGCGAGGAGCCGGAGGCCGGTGTCGAGGTCCCGGTCGCGGTTCTCGACGAGTCCGTCGGAGTAGAGAGCGAGCCGGGAGCCCTCGGCCAGGTGCAGTTCGGCGGTCTCGACGGGCAGGCCGGCGCAGAGGCCGAGCGGCGGGGAGACAGGAACGTCGGGGAACGTGACCGTGCCGTCCGGGCTGACGAGGGCGGGTCCGGGATGACCGGCCCGGGCGATGCAGCAGCGGCCGGAGACGGGATCGTAGACCGCGAACAGGCAGGTGGCGCCGGTGATGCCGGCGCCCTCCTGCCCGGCGGCCTCGGTCTCGTCGATCTGCGCGACCAGTTCGTCCAGGTGGCTCAGGAGTTCGTCGGGGGGCAGATCGAGGGCGCAGAAGTTGTGGACCACGGTGCGCAGGCGGCCCATGGTCGCGGCGGCGTGCAGTCCGTGGCCGACGACATCGCCGACGACGAGGGCGACCCGGGTCCCGGGCAGGGGGATGACGTCGAACCAGTCCCCGCTCACCGTCGCCTGGGCGGGGAGGTAGCGGTAGGCCACGTCCAGGGCCGACTGCTCGGGCAGGGCACGCGGCAACAGGCTGCGCTGCAGGGTGGCCGCCATGGTGTGTTCACGGGTGTAGCGGCGGGCGTTGTCGATCGCGACCGCCGCACGGGCCGCCAGTTCCTCGGCGACGGCCAGATCCTCCTCCGTGAAGGGATCCTGGTCCGCGCGCCAGAAGTCGGCCACTCCCAACGCGATGCCGCGGGCCTGCAGCGGCACGGTGACCAGCGAGCGGATGCCGACGTCCAGCATGCGCCGCGCCCGCTGGGGATCCTGCGCCTGCCAGCTTCGCGTCGCCAGCAGATCGCGCTCGAGCACGGCATGGCCACGGCGCAGCCCCTGCGCCTGCGGCATCTCCGGCAGCCAGGTGATCACCTCATCCACCCGGTACAGCGGATGGCCGTCGTGGACGCCGCGTACGGCCGTACGGTGCATGGTGAGGCTCGTACCGTCGGGTTCCTCACCCCGGCGCACCGCCTCCAGCAGCGCGACGGTGGCGAAGTCCGCGAACCGGGGCACGGCGATCTCGGTCAGTTCCTCCGCCGTGCGCACCACGTCGAGTGTGGTACCGATCCGCACCCCGGCGTCGTAGAGCAGTTGCAGGCGTTCCCGCGCGATCCGGGCACGGCCGGCCAGCTCGCGCAGCTCGGTGGTGTCCCGCAGGGTCGCCACGCTGCCGCCCGGCCCGCCGTGCGGGACGGTCGGGCGCACGTTGACCGCGAGCAGCCGCTCCCCCGCCAGGATCACCTCGTCGCTGACGGTCCGGTCCGAGGCGAGCAGTGCCGCGGCGCTCGGGGACAGACCGAGCTCGGTGATGCGCCTGCCCGTCGCGTCCGGGGGCAGCTCCAGCAGTCGGCTCGCCTCGTCGTTGGCCAGCTCCAGCCGCCCCTTGCCGTCGAGGACGAGCACGCCTTCGCGGACCGAGTGCAGGACCGCGTCGTGGTGCTCGTACATCCGCGTCATCTCGGCCGGTTCCAGACCGTGCGTCTGCCGTCGCAGTCGCCGGCTCACCAGGGCCGACCCGCCCGCGACCAGCACCAGCCCGGCGGCCGCGGATCCGAAGAGCAGCGGCAGCTGTTTCATCACCATGCGGTCCACCCGCTGGACCGAGATGCCGACGGAGACCAGTCCGACGACCTTGCCGTTCGCGTCGGTGACCGGGACCATCGTGTCCACGGCCCGGCCCACTCCGGGCGTGTTGTACGTGGCCTGGTGCACCTTGCCCGCCAGCGCGTCGGCGAAGGAGCCGACGACGCGCCTGCCGATGAGGTGCGGGTCGGGGTGGGTCCAGCGGATGCCGGCCGGGCTGAAGGCGATGACGTAGTTGACCCTGGCCAGCTTCCGGGCCTCCTCCGCGCGCGGCTGCAGCAGTGCGCTGGGGTCGGTGGACTTCATGGCGGCCGCCGTCCCCGGGGCGTGCGCGAAGGTCTCGGCGCCGACGAGTGAGCGGTCCCGGGCCATCTGCAGGCTGGAGCTGCGGGCCTGCAGCACCAGGGCCACCACCGCGGCGACGACGAGCAGCAGCACGACCCCCACCTGGAGGATGAGGACCTGGCCGGCGATGCTGTGCGCGTTCAGGACCGAGGGCAGCCGTGCCGGCGGCCGCTGCGGGGCGTGCCCCTGGTCCCTGGGCCCCGCCGCCTGTGCGGTGCCTGGCCTTCGGGTCGCACGCCGTTGCATGGCCATACCTCCAGTATGGGTGGCTGCCCGCAGGACCTGTCCGAACCGGACGCCGGACGGCGCGTCCACCTGCCGGAAGGCCGAGCGGCGGGTGCACAGGCGGAAGGTTTGTTGCGTATGGCGCATATCCTCGCGCCTTTAAGAACAAGCCTCTTGACCGGCCGCCACCCACACCGGGACGATGTTGCGTATCACTCTTATCGTTGCGCATTGCGCACTAACGGAGGATGCCATGACCCCTCGCCCGCAGCCCGGCCGCGAGTTCGTCCTCACCCTCTCGTGCCCCGACCGGGCCGGCCTCGTCCACGCGGTCACCAGCTTTCTCGTGAACCAATCAGGAAACATCCTGGAGAGCCAGCAGTTCGACGACCGCCTCCAGGACCGCTTCTTCATGCGGGTGCACTTCGAGGTCTCGCATCCGGACACGTCGCTGGAGCGGCTGCGTACCGGCTTCGGCCCGGTCGCCGACGCGTACCGGATCACCTGGCAGCTGCGCGACGCCTCGACACCGACCCGCGCGCTGATCATGGTGTCGAAGTTCGGCCACTGCCTGAACGACCTGCTCTTCCGCCAGTCCACGGGCTCGCTCCACATCGAGATCCCGGCGATCGTCTCCAACCACCGCGACTTCGAGCCGCTGGCCCGCAACTACGGCATCCCCTTCCACCACATCCCGGTGAGCCGGGAGACCAAGGCCGAGGCCGAGGCCCGGCTGCTGGAGCTCGTCGCCGAGCTCGACGTCGACCTGGTGGTGCTCGCCCGCTACATGCAGATCCTCTCGGACGACCTGTGCAAGCGGCTCGACGGCCGGGCCATCAACATCCACCACTCCTTCCTGCCGAGCTTCAAGGGCGCCCGGCCGTACGTGCAGGCGCACCGGCGCGGCGTCAAGCTCGTCGGAGCCACCGCGCACTACGTCACCCCCGACCTCGACGAGGGCCCGATCATCGAGCAGGACGTCGTTCGCGTGGACCACTCCCACGCTCCGGACCAGCTGGTCGCCATGGGCCGCGATGTGGAGGCCCGGGTCCTGTCGCGCGCCGTGCAGTGGCACAGCGAGAGCCGCGTGCTGACCAACGGCAACTGCACGGTCGTCTTCCGCTGACCCCGTGGTTCGCGGGGCCTCCGAGAACACCGCCGACGACGGCTCCCCCGGCCGGGGAGCCGTCGTATACCCTCCCCCTACGCAGCACGGGGCCAAGCGGCCGACACTGCGTATAGTTGCGCTATGAGCAACAATGTTGCAGATGGCGAAACAACGGCTCCGGCGGTGAACGGCGTGCAGTCCGTCGACCGTGCCGTCAGCGTCCTGGAGATCCTCGCCCAGCGCGGGGAGGCGGGTGTCAGCGAGGTCGCCGCCGAGATCGACGTCCACAAGTCGACCGCGTTCCGGCTGCTCGGGGCGCTGGAGGCGCGCGGCCTGGTCGAGCAGACGGCCGAGCGCGGCAAGTACCGGCTCGGCTTCGGGATCGTGCGCCTGGCCGGCGCGGTCACGGGGCGCCTCGACATCACGCAGCTGGGCTGGGAGGTGTGCGAGCGGCTCAGCGAGGAGATCGGCGAGACCGTCAACATCGCCGTCCTGCAGGAGCACTACGCCGTCAACCTCTACCAGGTGCGTGGCCCGGGCGCCGTCGGCACCCACAACTGGGTCGGGCAGCTCACCCCGGTGCACGCCACGTCCAGCGGCAAGATCCTGCTCGCGCACCTGCCGGCGAAGGCGTGCGCCGAGGTGCTCGCGGCCTGCGGACTGCACAAGCTCACGCCGCACACCCTGACCGCGAAGGCGAAGCTGGAGAAGAACCTCACCGAGGCGCGGGAACGCGGGTACGCGGTGACGCTGGAGGAGCTCGAGATCGGACTGCACGCCATGGCGGCGCCGGTCCGCTCCCACCACGGCGAGGTCGTCGCCGCCCTCAGCGCCTCCGGCCCCGCCTACCGCTTCACCGAGGAGCGCATGCACGAGCTGGCGCCCCTGCTGCTCAAGGGCGCGGAGGAGATCAGCCACCGGATGGGGTACGTGGGCTGAGTCCGTGTGGACCGGCGGTGCCGGGCCGACCGTTCGCGTCGGCCCG
>NZ_JBEPBF010000182.1:0-15703 GCF_040298985.1 Streptomyces sp. NPDC001093
CGCCGTACACACATCCGACTCCCTGGTCGCCGACGTCATGCAGCAGCTGGCCGAGACGTTCGCCGAGCATCGGCGGTGCGCCGTCCGGTGAGGACCGCCTGTGCCGCGAGCGGCAGCAGCAGCTCGCCCGCCGGGTCCTCGGTGGCGGCCAGTGCGCCCGCCGCCTCCGCGAACGGCACCGCGGCTCCGGCGGCGGTGAGCGCCAGCAACGGATGGGCGAAGGGCAGCAGCAGCCGGGCCCGTTCGACCGGGTCGGCGGCCGCCGCGAGACCGGCGGCGTACCGGGCGCAGACGGCCGGGTCGCGGTGCAGCTCGACGGTGCCCAGCTGCACGGTGAGCGACTGGATCAGCGCGGGATCCGTCGCCTCGGCGAGCGCGCGCTGCAGATAGCAGGCCGCGTCGTCCAGCCGTCCGTCGGCGGCCGCTTCCCTGGCGGCCGCCCGCAGGACCGGCAGCGCCCAGTCCAGGCCGGTGGTGCCGGACGACATCAGATGCTCGGCGACCCGGCCCGCGGGTGCGCCGAGCCGGACCAGCAGGGCCGCGGCCCGCTCGTGCAGCGCGACCAGGACGCGCGGATCGGTGCGGGCCAGCACGGCCGTGCGGACCAGCTCATGGCGGAAGGTCTCCGGCGGGCCGGGGTCGATCAGGTCGGTGCGCCGCAGCGCCTCGCGGGCCTCGTCGGCCAGCAGGTCTCCCTGGCCGGCCAGGAGCGCGGCGGTGGCCAGGTCCGCGCCGGGGCCGAGCACGGCGAGGGAGGTGAGCAGCTCCATCGCCCGTGGACGGCTGCTGCGCAGCCAGCTGAGCGTGGTGTCGGCGAGGGTCGCGGCGCCGATCCGCAGCACCGCGTCCATGTCGGGCGCGCCGGGTGACGTACGGGCGTCCAGCAGCCGGGCCGTCAGCTCCTGGAGGACCAGGGGGTTCCCCCGCGAGAGGTCGTGGCAGACGGAGGCCAGCTCCGGGTCGACCGGCGCACCGAACGCCGAGCTCACCCGCTCGGCCACGCAGCTGTCGCAGAGCGGTCCCGGGGTGACGGTGCGGGTGTGGCCGAGCACGCCGAGGTCGGCGGTGAGCGGGTCGGCGGCCTCGGCGGCGGTGGTGGCGAGGAGCGCCACGGGAAGGCCGTCGAGCCGGCGGGCGAGGTAGGAGAACCACTGCCGGGACGCGTCGTCCGCCAGGTGCAGATCGTCGATCGCCATCACCACCGGGGTGCGGGTGGTGAGGGAACGGGCGGCGTGGAAGAGGTTGTTCAGCACATGGTGCCGGCCGTTTCCGGATTCCGTGCCGGAGGCGTTCGGTTCGACGACCGGGAGAGCCTCCGCGAGGTATCCGCCGGGGGATTCCGCGGGGAATTCCGACGGCTGCGCCCGTTCCGACCGGTCCGGTCGGCCGGGCCCGTTCATGAAGGGGTCGAAAAGCTGGCGGACGACGCCGTAAGGAAAGTCACGTTCGTTGTCGTGGCACCGCGCCCGCAGCACCACGGCGTTGGCGGGTGTCCGGCCCAGCGCGGCGCGCAGCAGCGCGGTCTTCCCGATTCCCCGCGGCCCCTGGATCAGCACCACGGCGGGCCGTCCGGCCCCCGCCTCGTCGAGTGCCCGGCCCAGTTCCCCCAGTTCCCGCTCGCGATGCAACAAACTGCCTGCCGACAACGTGTCCCCCCATTGTCCCGTCGGCACACCAGTATCGCGCACCCGACCACGCTGTCAACGCGCGGCAGGATACGTATTCGCCTACGTACTGGGGGCGTCGAATACGTAATGAGCGCCGATACGTAGGGATTGCCGGGCGCCGAATTTGCAGTATGTACAGGGGTTTTGACACGTGTTCGAATGCCCGGAGGGTATTTCACCGCTCAACCGGCGGAGACAGCAGAACTCGTGAACACGGGGGGATGACGCATGGAACGGCCGCGGCTCAAGGCCCATTTCCTGAGCGAAGTGGTGGACGGAAAGGTCTTCCTGCTCGGCGAGGGTCAGGACTATCTGGTCCCGGGAGCCGCCGCCGTGCGTCTCCTGCCGTACCTGGACGGCCGGCGCACCGTCGCCGAGATCCTGCAGGAGCTCGGGGGCAGTGTGCCGCTCGGCCAGGTGCTGACCGCGCTGCGGCGTTACGAGGCCGCCGGGCACCTCGCCGAGGGCCGCCCCGACCTGCCCGAGGACGTGCTGGCCTACTGGGACGCCCAGGGCGTCGACCCGGCCGCCGTACAGACCGCCCTGGCCCGCACCGAGCTTCTGGTCCTGGCCCTCGGGGGGACCTCGGCCACTCCGGTGGTCGAGGCGCTGCACGCGACCGGTCTGCGGGCCCGCGCGGTGGACGAGGCCGGGGCGTTGGCCGCCGGTGCGGACACCCTGGTCGTCGCGCTGGCCGACGACTACCTCGACCCGGCGCTGGAACGGCTCAACACCGCCCGGCTGGCCGACGAACGCCCCTGGCTGCTCGCCAAGCCGACCGGCACCAGCCCCTGGCTCGGCCCGCTGCTGCGCCCGGGCGTCACCGGCTGCTGGACGTGCATGGCGCAGCGGATCAGCGGCAACCGGCAGGTCGAGCGCTACCTGGCCGGCAAGCGCGGCCAGACCACCCCGTCCCACCCGACGCGCGCGGCCATCCCGGCCGGCCCGGCCATGCTCGGGCAGCTGCTGGCGGCGGCGACGGCGAAGTTCCTGGCGAGCGGCTCCTCCGCCGCGCTGGAAGGGCTGATGGTCACGTGGGACCTGGCCACCCTGCAGACCGCCGAGCACACCCTGGTCCGCCAGCCGCAGTGCCCGAGCTGCGGCGACCCCGGCCTGATCGCCGAGCGCAGCCCCAAGGTGGTGCTGTCGCCGAGCCCGGCCGGGCACACGACCGACGGCGGATACCGCGTCCAGGCACCGCAGTTCACCTACGACCGGCTGAAGCACCACATCAGCCCGCACCTGGGTGCCATCACCCGCCTCGGCGCGCATGACGACACCGGCAACGGCATCACCTACAGCTTCACGGCCGGCCACAACTTCGCGATGGTCAACGACAACATGGACCTGCTGCGCCGCAACATGCGCGGCCAGAGCGGCGGCAAGGGCCGTTCGGAGATCCAGGCCAAGGTCAGCGCCGTCTGCGAGGCGATCGAGCGCTACTCGGCGGTCTGGCGCGGCGAGGAGCCCGTGGTGCGCGCCGCCTACCGGGATCTCGACCCGGACACCGCCGTCCACATGGACCGTCTGCTGCTGTTCTCCCAGGCCCAGTTCGAGGGCCGCGCCGAATGGAACGCGCAGCCCGCGCACCGGCTGCACCTGGTGCCGGACCCCTTCCCGGCCGAGGCCGCACTCGACTGGTCGCGCGCCTGGTCGCTCACTCACGACGCCGAGCGGCTGATCCCCTCCGGCTACGCCTGGTACGGCCACCCCGACCTGGCACGGCACTTCTACTGCGTCGGCGACTCCAACGGCTGCGCCAGCGGCAACACCCTGGAGGAAGCGATTCTGCAGGGGTTCTGCGAGGTCGTGGAGCGGGACGCGGTGGCGTTGTGGTGGTACAACCGGCTGCCGCGGCCCGCGTTCGACCTGGACTCGCTGAACGACCCCTACGTGCGGACCATGCGCGACTTCTACGCCTCGGTCGACCGTGAGCTGTGGGTCCTGGACATCACCTCCGACCTGGGCGTGCCCACCTTCGCGGCCGTCTCCCGGCGCAGGCACGACGTCGAGGACATCATGGTCGGCTTCGGGGCGCACCCGGATGCGCGGATCGCCGCGATCCGCGCGCTCACCGAGGTCAACCAGTTCCTTCCGTTCGTGGACCGCCGCGACGACAGCGGCGCCACCCTGTACCGGACGGACGACCCGGAGACCCTGGAATGGTGCCGGACGGCCACCGTCGCCCAGGAGCCCTGGCTGCTCCCGGCCCAGGACCTGGCGCCCACCGTCGTCACCGACTTCGCTCCGCCCGCCGGCGACGACCTGGCCGACCATGTGCGGGACTGCGTGGAGCGCGCGCGGGCCCGCGGCATCGAGATCATCGTGCTCGACCAGAGCCGGCCCGACCTGGACCTCAGCGTGGTCAAGGTGATCGCCCCCGGCATGCGCCACTTCTGGCGCCGGCTGGCTCCCGGGCGGCTCTACGACGTGCCGGTCGAGCAGGGCTGGCTGGCCACCGCGCACACCGAGGAGCAGCTCAACCCGAAGAACGTCTTCTTCTAGAACGGGCCGGGAAACCCAGAGATGACCGCAGAGACGTCCGCCGCGCAGACCGCGGCACAGATGACCGCTGCCCGGACCGGTGCGGAAGCCGGTGCCCAGACCGGTGCGCAGACGGCCCCCGCATCGACGCCCCCCGCATCGACGACCGCCGGCCTCGCCGCCCCCACGGCGACCGGGACCGGCACCGCCCGGGTGGTCCGCCGCGTCCGGCTGCGCCGCGACGCCGTCTGCGAGCCGGCGCCGGCCGCCGCCCGCACGGTCCGGCTCACCGCCCCCGTCGGCTCGCTGAACCTGCCGGACCTGTCCGCCGGAGCCCGTGAGGCGGTGGCCGCGCTGGCCTTCGCAGAGCACACCGAGGAGGATCTAGGCGCCCTGGTGGCCGCCCGGGACGGCGAGACGGGGCTGCTGCGCTGGCAGCTGACCTTCCGCCGGCTCGGCATGGCCGGAATGCTCGAGACCTCCGTCCACCTGGTGTCGGGGGCCGCCGACGAGCCGCTGGCCCGCCTGCGGCCGATCGGCCGGGGCGCCGCCCTGCCGGGGCCCGTACCCGACCCCACCCGGCAGGTGAAGCTCTCCCGCTTCGCCACCGCCGGGGCCGAGGACGGCGCGCTGGTGGTCCGGGCGCCGGGCAGTGCGCTGGCCGTGGAGCTGGGCACCGGGGCGGCGGGGCTGCTTCCCGGGCTCGCCGGATGGACCAGCCCCGCCGCGCTCGCGCAGCTGCCGGGCGGGCTCACCCTCGACGCCGTACGCCAGGTCCTCCGGCTGTTCGACGTGGCCGGGCTGCTGGCGTACGGCTCGGCCGGGCAGGAACCGGAGGCGACCGAGCGGCGGTTCGTCCAGTGGTCGGCTCTGGACCTGATGTTCCACTCCCGCACCAGGCGGCCCTCGACGGTGGCCGGGTACGGCGGCACATACCGCTTCGGCGACCGTTTCGCGCCCGAGCCCGCCTCTCCCCCGCCCTTTCCCGGCGAGAAGGTCGCGCTGGCCGTTCCGGATCTCGCCGCGCTCGCCCGTACGGACAGGCCGCTCACCGAGGTGCTGGAGCAGCGCCGTTCGGTCCGCGACCACGACGAGCAGTCGCCGCTGACCGTGGACCGGCTCGGTGAGCTGCTCTACCGCACCATGCGCCGCCGGCAGACCTTCACCGGCGGCGACCGCCAGGAGCACGCCGACCGCCCGTACCCGAGCGGCGGCGCGGTGCACGAGCTCGAGGTCTATCCGCTGGTGACCCAGTGCGCGGGCCTGAAGCCGGGGCTGTGGCACTACGCGACCGACCGGCATGAGCTGGAGCTGGTCGCCGAGCCGGGCCCGGCCACCGCGGCGCTGGTCTCCGGTGCCCGCGAGTCCGCCCTGATGACGGCCGATCCCCAGGTGGTGCTGCTGGTCACCGCCCGTTTCGGCCGGGTGATGTGGAAGTACGAGACGGTCGCCTATCCGCTGATCCTCAAGCACGTCGGCGTGCTCTACCAGACCTTCTATCTGGTCGGCACCGCGATGGACCTCGCGGTCTGCGGCCTCGGCGGAGGCGACGCGGCCGACTTCGCCGCGGCCAGCGGTCTGGACTTCTTCACCGAGGGCACGGTCGGTGAACTGATCGTCGGCAGCAGGCCCGTGACGCTGCGTCAGGACATCGGCGTGCCACGAAGAGAGCCCAAGAGATGACATCCCGAGGAGGGGATCGGCGATGAAGTTCCGTTTCAAGGCTCTGCAGCGGATGCGGGAGCCGGACGAGCTCGACTCCCCGACCTTGCTGGCCGCGCCTCGCGGCTGGATCGCGCTGTTCGTCGTCCTGATCACCATGAGCGCGGCACTGCTGTGGACCTTCGCCGGCCGGATCCCGATCACCGTGGACGCGCCCGGCCTGCTCACCCGTCCCAGCGGCACCGCGGTGATCCAGAGCCAGTACGCCGGGATGGTGCACTCCGTCCTGACACGGCCCGCCGACCGTGTCCGGCCGGGGCAGACGGTGATCAAGGTGCAGGACACCCAGGGCCGTCTGCGGGAGATCACCAGCCCCTTCGGCGGGCAGGTGGTCGGGCTGTCGGTCACCGACGGACAGGTGGTCGCGCCGGGCTCGCCCGTCGCCTCCGTCGAGCGCACCGACGACGCGCGGGACCGGATGGTCGCGATGGTCTTCGTCCCCGCCACCCGCGCGGCCGGACTGCGCCGTGGCGACCTCGTGGACCTCTCGGTGTCCACCGCGCCGGCCGGCGCCTTCGGCCTGCTGCGCGGAAGGATCAGCTCGATCAGCCCGTACGTGCTCACCAGGGAGGCCGTGTCGGGCCTGGTCGGCGGGGAACTGGCGGCCCAGCCCTATCTGCACGGGGCACCGCCGCGGCTGGTGGTGGTGGACCTGATTCCCGACGCGTCGACCCGGACCGGCTTCGCCTGGACCTCGCAGAGCGGTCCGCCGATGCCGCTGAGCACCCAGGTATCGGTCACCGCGACGATCAACGTGGGCCGGCAGACGCCGTTCGACCTGATTCTCGGCCGCTGAGGGGGGCGCTGCGATGACATCCACGATGCCTGAGACCCGGCGGGACGCGCCGGGTGCGGGCTCCGGCGGCACCCCCGGACACGGCGGGCGCCGTACCGGAAGCCGCCGGGGACCGCGGCCCCGCCGCTGGCGGCACGCCGTTCCCACCGTCCTGCAGATGGAATCGGTGGAGTGCGGCGCGGCCAGCCTGGCCATGATCCTCGCCTACCACGGCCGCCACGTACCGCTGGAGGACCTGCGCGGCGTGTGCGGGGTGTCCCGGGACGGCGCCCGCGCGTCCACGCTGCTCTCCGCCGCCCGCAGCTTCGGCCTGACGGCCCGCGGCTACCAGACGGAGGCCGACCGGCTGCGCGACCTGACCGGCCCGGTGATCATCTTCTGGGCCTTCCAGCACTTCATGGTGGTCGAGGGGATCCGCACCCGGTACGGCCGCACCGTCGTCGCGGTCAACGACCCGGCGAGCGGGCCGCGGCTGATGGAGTGGGACGAGTTCGACTCCGGCTTCACCGGGATCGTGCTGTCCTTCGACAAGGGCCCGGACTTCCGGCCCGGAGGCAGCAGGAGCGGGGTCGGGCGCGCCCTGCTGGAGCGCCGGCTGCCGACCGGCCGGGCGATGCCGCTGGTTCTGCTGGCCAGTGTGCTGCTGGTGATCCCGGGCATCGCGATCCCCGCGTACACCCGGGTCTTCATCGACCGGGTACTGGCCGGCAGCGGGAGCGGCTATCTCTTCCCGCTGCTGGCCGCCATGACCCTGACCTCGGTCGCGGTCTTCATCCTCACCTCGGTGCAGCGGCACTACCTGCTGCGGCTGGAGATCCGGATGGGGCTGGTGAGCTCGGCCCGGTTCTTCCGCCATCTGCTGCGGCTGCCCGTGGACTTCTTCCTGCAGCGGCGCCCCGCCGAAGTGGCCAAGCGGGTGGCCGGCAACGACACGGTCGCCGAGATCCTCTCCCGGGACCTCGCACTGACCGTGATCAACCTGGGTCTGGTGCTCTTCTACGCGGCGGTCCTGATCCGCTACGACGTCCTGCTCGGGGTGATCGGGGTGGGCATGGCGCTGCTCAACGTCGTCGTGCTGCACGCCGTGTCACGCGCCCGGACGGACGCGGTGGCCGCCCTGCGCACGGACCGCGGCAATCTGACGGCGACCACCTTCACCACCCTGTCGCTGATCGAGACGGTCAAGGCGACCGGCGCCGAACCCGAGGCCTTCAGCCGCTGGGCCGGCTTCCTGGCCAAGGTGGTCTCCGCCAAGCAGAAGCTCGGCATCCCCAGCGCGGTGCTCACCGTGGTGCCCCCGATGCTGGCCGCCCTCAACAGCGGTCTCATCCTGCTGGTGGGCGGGCAGCGGGTGGTGGACGGAGCGATGAGCGTGGGCCTGCTGGTCTCGTTCCAGACGCTGCTGTCCGCGCTCAGCCGCCCCGTCGCCCAACTGACCAACCTGGGCGGCCGGTTGCAGGACGTCACGGCCGACATCAAGCGGCTGTACGACGTCGAGCGCTACCCGGTGGCCGCCTGCTTCGCCACCGCCGACCCCCCGGCCACCGCCAAACTCGACGGCACGCTGGAGTTCGAGCACGTCAGCTTCAGCTACAGCCCGCTGTCGGAACCGGTGATCAAGGACCTGAGCCTGACGGTGGTGCCGGGCCGCCGGGTCGCCGTGGTCGGCGGCTCGGGCAGCGGAAAGTCCACCCTGGGCCGGCTGCTGACCGGGCTCTACGCCCCCGGCGAGGGACAGATCCTGCTCGACGGCAGACCCCGCGAGGAGATCTCGCGCACCGTGCTGGCCGCCTCGCTCGCCTATGTCGACCAGGACATCTCGCTCTTCGAGGGCACCGTCCGCGACAACCTGACGCTGTGGAACGACGACGTGTCCGACGAGGCGGTCACCGCGGCGCTGCGCGACGCGGCCGTCTTCGACACCGTGATGACCCGGCCCGGCGGTGTCCACAGCCCGGTCCTGGAGGGCGGCCGCAACTTCAGCGGCGGACAGCGCCAGCGCCTGGAGCTGGCCAGAGCACTCGCCACGGAGCCCACCCTGCTGGTGCTGGACGAGGCGACCAGCGCGCTCGACCCGGAGACCGAGCGCACCATCATGGACAACCTGCGCCGACGGGGCTGCGCCTGCCTGATCATCGCCCACCGGCTCTCCACGGTCCGCGACGCCGACGAGATCGTCGTGCTGCAGCAGGGCCGGATCGTCGAACGAGGCACCCACGAGGAGCTGCTGGCGCTGGGCGGCCACTACACCGCCCTCATCGAGTCCTCGCGACGCGAGGAGGAGGACGAGCTGTGAGTACCGCCGTCACCGGCAACACCCTGGTCACCGGCGGCGCCCCCGCCGCCGGCAGCGCCTTCGCCGCGTTCTTCACCGAGGCGGCCGAACCGGTGGACCAGCAGGCGGATCGCTACCTGGTCCTGGACGACCCGGGCCGGATGCTGCTCGTGCTGACCGGAGCCGTCGACCTGTTCGCGGTCCGGCTGGGCGACCGGGAACCCAGCGGCCGTTGGCACTTCCTGTGCCGGATCGAGGCCGGCACCCTGCTCCCCGGCGCACCCGCCGGCCCGCTGCACGGCATCGTGGCCCGGCCGGTGCTCGGCGCCGAGGTCTCCTTCCTGGCCACCGCCTGGACCGAGGGACTCGCGGCACTGGGACACCCGTGCGGTACCGCGGCCGGTGCCGCCGCCCGGGCCCTGCCCCCGTCCGCACAGCAGCAGGCCGTGGACCAGTTCCTGGGCGGTCTCGCCAAGGGCATCACGGCACTCGCCGGCGCCCTGCGCGACACCCTGCCGCCGCGTGAGTTCACCCCGCTGGCCACCACCGGGCCCACCGCGCTCCGGAAGGGACAGGCGCTCCGCTCGGTGGACGGGGTGCGGTGGGTGCGGATCGAGGACGGCACCGTCGAGCTGCCCGAGGGGGCGGACGGCGAGCTCACCGCGGGAGCGGACGTCTGCCTCACCGAGCGGGACTGGCTCGTCGCGAGCAGCGCCGCCACCGTCCGCGCCCGTTCGCTGCCCGAACTGCTCGACGGGGGCGAGCTGTTCGAGCGGCTTCAGACGCACTGCGGCCGGCTGCTCTACACCGTGGACCGCCGGGTCGAGACCCGGCGCGCAGCCGAGACCGAACTGCTCGCCGCCCGCCGGGAGCGCGACGCCGGCACCCTGGCGCACTCCGCACGCGGCTTCGAGTCCGTCCTGCACGACACGTCCTCGCGGGTCCGCATCGGTGACGCCGCCGGCGACCCGCCGACCCTCGCGGCGGCCCGCCTGGTCGCCGGTCACCAGGGCTTCACCGTCAGGGCGCCGGTGGCGGCGGGCGGCCACGACCGGAACCTGGACGAGCTCCAGGCCATCGCCCTCGCCTCGGGCGTCCGCACCCGTACCGTCCGGCTCGACGGCCGCTGGTGGCGCGGGGACCTGGGCCCCATGGTCGGCTACCGCAAGGTCGGCGGCGACGCGGTCGCGCTGCTCCCGGTGAGCGGCCGCTACGTCCTGGCCGAGAACGGCACGGTCACCCCGCTCACCCCCGAGCTCGCCGGCGAGCTGCAGAACAGGGCGACGGTGCTCTACCGGCCGCTGCCGCTCACCGTCCGCACGGTCGGCGGGCTGCTGCGCTGGGGGATGCGCAACAACCGGCGCGATCTGTGGATGTTCGCGGGGATGGCCACGATGATCTCGGTGATCGGGCTGCTGGTCCCGGTGATGACGGGTGCGGTGCTCGGCACCTTCGTGGCCCACGCCCAGCGCAGCCTGATCACCGAGGGTGCGGTGGTGGTGATCGGCTCCGCGATGGCCGTCGCCGCCCTCTCGGTGGTGCAGAACATCGCCGTGCTGCGCATCGAGAGCCGCTCGACCGCCGCCATGCAGGTGGGAGTGTGGACCCGGCTGCTCTCGCTGCCCGCGTCGTTCTTCTCCGGCTACTCCACCGGCGAGCTGGGGACGACCGTGCTGGGTGTCAGCGCGGCGCAGGAGACGCTGTCGGGGATGACGACCACGGCGACCCTCGGGTTGCTCACCGGCCTGGCCAACCTGGTGCTGGTCTACTTCTACGATCTGCGGCTGGCGGGCCTGGCGACCGCGCTGGTGCTGTTCGGCGTCGGCTTCGGGCTGCTCGCCGGCCGGCTGGAGGTCCGCTGGCAGCGGCGGCTCTACACACACGAGCAGGCGATGTCCGCGCGCGTCTTCCAACTGCTCACCGCCGTACCGAAACTGCGGGTGACCGCGGCCGAGGACCGGGTGTTCGGGGTGTGGGCGGCGGAGTTCGGCAAGGGGCGGGGCCTGGCCGCCTCCGCACGCCGGATCCAGAACGCCGTCACGACCTTCAACTCCGGCTTTCCCCTGGTGTGTTCGGTGGTCATCTTCGGAGTGATCGCCGGCCCGCTGGGCGGCGACGTCCCGATCCCGGTCTTCCTCTCCTTCTTCACCGCGTTCAATCTGCTCATCGCGTCGAGCCTGCAGTTCACCTCGGCGGCGGTCACCGCCCTGGGCGTGGTGCCGATGCTGGAGCGGCTGCGGCCGATCCTCGAGGGCCGGCCGGAGGTGGACGACACCAAGGCGGACCCGGGCGACCTGTCCGGCCGGCTGGGCCTGAGCCATGTCACCTTCCGCTACGGCCAGGACGGCCCGGCCGCCCTGCAGGACGTCACGCTGACCATCGAGCCCGGGGAGTTCGTGGCGATCGTGGGACCCTCCGGCAGCGGCAAGTCGACGGTGCTGCGGCTGCTGCTCGGCTTCGAGCGGCCGGAGAGCGGGACGGTGCTCTACGACGGACAGGACCTGGGCGAGCTGGAGGTCTCGGCGGTACGCCGGCAGTGCGGCGTGGTGCTGCAGCACGGGGCGCTGCTGGCCGGGGACATCAAGGCCAACATCGTCGGCAGCACCAACCACACCCTGGACGACGCCTGGGCGGCGGCCGAGATGGCCGGGATCGACAAGGACATCGCGGCCATGCCGATGGGCATGAACACCGTGCTCTCGGAGGGCACCAGCACCCTCAGCGGCGGCCAGCGCCAGCGCCTGATGATCGCCCGCGCGCTGGTCTCCCGGCCCCGCATCGTCTTCTTCGACGAGGCCACCAGCGCGCTGGACAACCCGACACAGCGCCTGGTCACCGAGAGCACCCGGCGCCTGAACGCCACCCGGGTGGTGATCGCGCACCGGCTCTCCACGGTCGCCGAAGCCGACCGGATCATCGTCATGGACCAGGGCCGGGTCGTCCAGCAGGGCCGGTACGAGGAACTGCTCGCCGACCGCGACGGGCTCTTCGCCCGCCTGGCGAGCCGTCAGATGTAGCCGGTACGGAGGAGCCGACCGGTAAGACCGCCGGGAACCCGGTGCACCGCCAGAAGAGGGGACTGACATGGAATTCGCGCTGCTGGTCTTCGGGCAGGAGACGGACTGGGACCGGATGACCCCGCAGGAGCGCGAGGAGCGCTTCACCGCCAACCGCGCGTACGGCCGCGCGATGGCGGAGGCCGGCGTCCGGATCGTCTACGGCGCACGGCTCGCCCGCCCGGCCTCCGCCGAGCACGAGGGGCGCGCCGGCGAAGGGGTGCTGGAGGTCGGCGGACTGTGGGTCATCGACGTCCCCTCCGAGGAGGAGGCGCTGAGCTGGGCGGAACGGATGCCGCTCAGCGAGGCGGGCCGGGTGGAGGTCCGCCGCTGCGACGGCCCACCGCGAAACCGTGCCTCGGCCCGGCCGCCGGCCTGACCCTGCCCGGATCCCATGGAGCACCTCGGTGGCCCGCAGGCCCGGGCCGCCGAGCCCAAGAAGCCGTGCGGCGAACCCTAGTTGTCCTCATCCCGGTCATCCCGGTCGTCCTTCTCACCCCGCGCACTCGACGACGGCTTGGCAATGATGACTCGCCCGGGATTGCCGTTCCTCCCCCTCAGGCCGGGACGGCCCCTCCTGCCAGGACGGCCGTCATGCCCGCGCCGCCCCGGTCGGCCTGTCGGGCCGGTGGGGCCGGGCGGACCAGAGGGGCCCGAGGGGCCGACCAAGCCGGACTTGATGCCGGTCCCCTGGAGGTCGATGCCCCGCGACTGGAGTTCGTCGAGCCGCTGTTGATGGCCGACGAGCGCAGCCGACTGCGCGACGAGCAGGACAGTCAGCACTGCGCCGAGCACAAGGCGGCGCCGCGGGCCACGCAGAGCCTCGTTCACGCTGTTCACATCACTCCTCACGCTGTATGACACCGAAAAAGCAAGTCGGGCGCCGCAGTTCGCCGGGGTGCTGTCCGCAACCGACCGAGGGGCTAGCCCGACGCCGGCGGGCAGACGGCGTCCTTCCCGTCCGTCCCGTCCTTCCCGGAACGGCCTTCAGCCCCGTTCTGACCGTCCTGTCCGTCTTTCCCATCCTTGCCCGGCGGGCCGATGGGACCGGGAGGACCGGAAGGACCGGGAGGGCCGGACGGAGCGGCCTGGAGGCGCTCCTGGAGGCCGACGGGCTGTGTCTGCAGATCGTCGATCCACTTCTGCTGGGCGATGAGCGCAGCCGACTGCACCACGAGCGCGACGGTCAGCACTGCGCCGAGCACTAGGGGGCGCCGCGGACCACGCAAGGCTTCAATCACGCTTCTCACATCGTTCCTCACTCTGTGTGACGGCGACGAAAGTGTAAATCAGAAAGGCTTTGAAATGGCGGACCCCCACGCCGGTGCGCGAAGTCGGCGGTATCAAGGGGAGCGTGGGTCCGCACGCCGCTGCGGCGGTACGGTGTGCGGCAGTCGATCGCCCGTTCTGCGATCGCCGACCACCAAGGGGGTTCCATGAAACACCGCCGCCCGCGCCACCGTCGCAGAGCGATAGCCAGAGCGGTCGGTACGGCGGGTGCGCTGGCCGTCGCCCTGGGTGCGGGGATGACGCCGGCGATGGCCGCCGGAAAGACGTCCGCCAAGCCCGCGGCCACCGGGTTCTCGCCCGACCAGCCCGACCACCCCGACCAGCCCGGCCAGAACGCTCCCTGGGCGCCCGAGAACGACGAGGCGCCGCTGCACCACAAGCCCGTACACCCCGAGGCCCTCGCGTCCGGCCGCACGGACGCGTCCGGTCTCCAGCTCAACATGCCCGCGCCGACCGGACCGTACAGCGTGGGCATGGTCGGCCTGCACCTCGTCGACAACTCCCGTACGGATCCGTACGTGTTCGGCAACACTCCTCGCGAGTTGATGGTGTCGCTCTTCTATCCGGCCACCGCCACGTCCGGGCACTACCAGGCGCCGTGGATGCCGTCGATCTCCGGCGCCCACTTCCTCGCCTCGCGCGGGCTGTCGCCGCAGGAGGTGACCCTGCCGAGGACGGCGGGCCATGTCCTCGCCCCGGTGAACACCAAGCTCGGCAAGCTGCCCGTCCTGCTGTACTCGACCGGGCTGCACTCGGACCGCGCGATGGGCACCGCCCACGCCCAGGATCTCGCCAGCCGCGGCTACCTCGTGGTCATGGTCGACCACACCCACGACGCCAACGAGGTGCAGTTCCCCGGCAACCGGCTCGAGGTCAACACGATGCCGGCGGGCGCCCACTCCTCCGACACGCTCAAGGTGCGCGCGGCCGACATCCGGTTCGTCATCAACCAGCTCGGCACGATCAGCAAGGGCGGCAACCCGGACCCCGGCCACCCCACGCTCCCCACCGGGCTGTCGGGCGCCGTGGACATGTCCCGGATCGGGATGTTCGGCTGGTCGCTGGGCGGCGGGGCGGTCGACACCGCCATGCAGCTCGACCACCGCATCGCCGCCGGTGCCGACCTGGACGGCCAGTTCTTCGGGACGGCGCCGAGCAAGGACCTGGACCGCCCCTTCATGCTGTTCAGCTCCGGCACCCACAACCGCAACAACGACGGGTCGTGGCGCACGCTGTGGTCGCATCTGAAGGGTTACCGGGTCGACGTCCAGCTCCATGGCGCGGCGCACCTGTCGTTCAGCGACAACGAGTGGATGGTGCCGCAGGAGGCGGGCCTGCTCGGGCTCTCCCAGGAGCAGCTCCAGCAGCAGTTCGGCACGATCGATCCCGGCAGAGCGGTCAAGGTCCAGTGCGACTACCTGGCCGCCTTCTTCGACCAGGAGCTGCGCCACCAGCACAGCAGCCTGCTCGACGGCCCCAACCAGAAGTACCCGGAGATCTCCTTCGTCCGCTGACCGGACATGCGCAAGGCGGGCCCCGCGACCCTGTGTGCGGGGCCCCACGCGCACCTATGTCACACCTACGTCACAGGGGCGAAGGTGTGATGGTTATGTGATCGCATGAGGCTAAAGTGTTCACTCTATCGAACACTCGGGCGCTCGGCGCCAATTGAGGAAGGACCCGCTGCCCTGCCCTCCGCACCCCGGGCGCCGCGCCGGCACCGCCTCCGCCGCCGCGCCGATATGCCGATGCTTGGCGGGGTGCGCCCGCCGATAGCCGCACTCGTCGTACTCCTGCTGGTGGTCGCCGCCCTGACCGTGATCGGCCTCGACGGCGTACACGCCGAGCGGGTGCCGCAGGCCGTGCTGAACGGCGAGCAGCAGATCGCCGCGGACACCGCCCAGTCGGTGCGCACCGCGATCGACGTCGAGGCGAGCACCGTACGCCGTACGGCCAACGCGTACCCGGCGACGAGCGCGTCGACCCCCACGACCGCGCTCAAAGCGCTGACCTCCACCAGGAAGGCGGTCCTCGGCAAGGCGCTGCTCGACCCGCGCACCGGCAGACTGCTGGCGGCCGGCGGCAAACCGGTGCCGCTGGCCGGGGTGGACGTCCCCAGGGCGGCGTCCGGCCACGGGTCGATCCCGCCCCGGCTGGTGACCTCGGGCGGCACGCGGCAACTGCTGTACTTCGCCCGGGTCACGCTGCCCGCGCAGCAGGAGGACGCCAACCAGGACCAGAACCAGACCCCGAGCCGGTCCGACCGGCAATGGCTGCTGGTGGTCTGCGAGACGCTCCCCGCCCTCACGACGTACGGCGACGGCCGCACCGCCGAGGTGCTGGACGCGCGCGGCACGGCGCTCGCCACCACGGCCCACGCCCCGGCCTCGCCGCCCGCCGCCGACAGCGGACT
>NZ_JBEPBF010000183.1:0-15296 GCF_040298985.1 Streptomyces sp. NPDC001093
GCTCGCCCAGACCGGCAGCCAGCAATAGGGGCCCGTTACCGGCCCCCTGAGTGGAGCGGCGGGCCCCGCGCGGCCCCCCCCCCCCGCCGCCCCCCCCTTCTGTGAAGCTGGGGGAATGTACGCATACGGGGGACGCCGCAAGGCCCAACAGGACGCGGCGACGGTGGAGATCGGCTACGCGCTGGTGAGCGCCGCCTTCGCGGCGGCGGTGCTGTTCGGGGCCGTGGCCGGTCCGGCGCTGCTCTTCGACCTGCCGCCGCTGCCGTCCAAGGTCCTGCTGCGGCTCGGCATGGCGGTCGCACCGGTCGTGTTCGTGGCCCGCGTGGTGAGTGTGCTGGTGCGCTTCCGGCAGACGGCTCAGCCCAGCCAGCCGGGCCGTACCAACCCCGACTCATAGGCCAGCACGACGAGTTGGGCGCGGTCCCGGGCGCCCAGCTTCACCATCGTCCGGCTCACATGGGTCTTGGCGGTGAGCGGGCTGACCACCAGCCGACGGGCGATCTCCTCGTTGGACAGGCCGATGCCGACCAGCGCCATCACCTCCCGCTCCCGCTCGGTGAGCCGGCCGAGGGCGTCCGCCGCCGCGGGTTCCTTGGAGCGGGCCGCGAACTCCGCGATCAGCCTGCGGGTGACGCCCGGCGACAGCAGCGCGTCGCCCTGCACCACCGCCCGTACCGCGCGGAGGAGTTCGTCCGGTTCGGTGTCCTTGACCAGGAAACCGGAGGCGCCGGAGCGGATCGCCTCGAAGACGTACTCGTCCAGCTCGAAGGTGGTGAGCATGACCACCTTCACGTCCTTCAGCTCCGCGTCACCGGTGATGCGCCGGGTCGCGGCGAGACCGTCCAGCAGGGGCATGCGGATGTCCATCAGGACGACGTCCGGGCGCAGTTCGCGCACCTGGCGCAGCGCCTCCTCACCGTCGGACGCCTCCCCGGCCACCTCGATGTCCGGCTGGGCGTCGAGCAACGCCCTGAAACCGGCCCGCACGAGCGACTGGTCGTCGGCGAGCAGTACCCGGATCACTGGTCCTCCCTGGGGTGCGACGGCAGTACGGCGAGCACCCGGAAGCCGCCGTCGGGGCGCGGGCCCGCCTCGATGGTGCCACCCAGCGCGGCCGCCCGTTCCCGCATGCCGGCCAGCCCCTTCCCGCCGCCCCCGGCGTCGGCGCCGGTGGCCGGGCCGTCGTCGTCTATGCGCAGCCGCAGCGCGTCGCCGTCGTGGGCGAACCGCACGCGCGCGTGCCGCGATCCGGAGTGCCGTACGACGTTGGTCAGGGCCTCCTGGACGATACGGAAGGCGGCGAGGTCGGCACCGGGCGGCAGCTGCGGCGGCTCGCCCTCGACCTCCACGGTCAGCCCGGCCGCGGCGGCCTGTTCCACCAGCTCCGGCAGCCGGCCCAGGCCGGGAGCGGGGGCGCGCGGCGCGGCGCCGGGGGCGCGCAGGGTGTCGAGCACCTGGCGCACTTCGCCGAGCGCCTCCTTGCTGGCGGCCTTGATGGTGGTGAGCGCGGCCCGCGCCTGCTCGGGGTCGCTGTCGAGCAGCGCGAGCCCCATGCCGGCCTGGACGTTGATGACGGAGATGCTGTGCGCGAGGACGTCGTGCAACTCGCGGGCGATCCGCAGCCGTTCCTCGTCCGCGCGGCGTCGTGCCGCCTGGGCCCGGTCGGCGCGCTCCCGCGCCCACTGCTCGCGCCGCACCCGGACCAGTTCGGCCAGGGCTATGACGGCCAGCACCCAGGCGCCGACGCCGATCTCCTGATAGACGTTCGCGCCCTTGTCGCCCGAGGGCGGGAGCCAGCGGTAGAGCCAGAGGGCGACCAGGACGTGCCCCGCCCACAGCAGGCCGACGGCCCCCCACGCCGCCCGCCGGTGCCCGGCGACGACCGCGCTGAAGCAGCCGACGGCGACGGTCAGGAAGACCGGTCCGTAGGGGTAGCCCGCGGCGAGGTAGACGAGGGTCGCCGCCGCGGTGCCGTAGGCCACGGCCACCGGGTGCCGGTGCCGCCACAGCAGCAGGACCGATGCGACGAGCAGCAGCACGCGCGCGTAGCCGTCCAGGGGCACGCGGTGGGGCTGGCTGTGGGCCGCGAAGTGGGTGCCGATCAGGACGAACGCGGTGAGCAGCACGGTGGTGCGCCAGGGCCGGTGGGCCCGGTGCGGCTCCGTCTCGTCGGGTGCGCTCCACCACGGCGGACCGTGCCGCCGCCACCGGCCCGGGGCGCGCTGCTCTTCCATGCAGGCCACGGTAGACGCCGCCGGCCGGCACGGACGTCAGCCGGACGAGGTGATCACGCGTACTCCCGGAGAAGTACGGCAGCCTGTCCGCTCACTCTCCGTCCGCCAGGGCATTCACCTCGGCGGTGAAGAGCGTCTCCGGGTCGAAGCCCATGCCCGTGAAGTGACCGGCGAGTTCCAGGGAGAGGACCCCGTGCAGGCGGGTCCAGAACGCAAGGGCCCGGCGCAGCACGGGCGGCGGGGCGGGGTGGTCGCCCGCCCAGCCGTGATGGTCCGCGAGGTGGCTCTCGAGCGCGTCGGGCGACGCGGCCCGGGGCTCTTCGGCCGCGCAGACGTCCAGCAGGACAGCCATGATCTCCCGGGCGGTCGCGGTGGTGTCGTCCGGCGCCCGGTAGCCGGGGACCGGTGTTCCGTAGACGAGGAAATAGCGCTGGGGATCCTCCAGCGCCCAGCGGCGCATCGCCCGGGCCAGTCCGGACAGCCCCGAGCCTGCCTCAGCCGCGGCGCTGAACGTGTCCGCGAGGCTGCGGTAGGCATCCCGGACCAGCTCGGTGATCAGGTCGTCCCGGCCGCCGAAGTACCGGTAGAGGGCGGGGCCGCTCATGCCCAGCTCCTTGGCGATGGCGTTGAGGGACAGCCCCGACGCGCCCGAGGTGGCGATCTGATCCCAGGCCTTCGACTTGATCTCCGCCCGCACCTGGCTCCGGTACCGCTCCCGGGGACTCGCCGCGCCTGCCGCCATCGCCTTCACCCTCCTCGCCGACGTGGTTTCAACCTATCACTGTCGAGACAGGCCGTAACGGATTCGACAGCGAAGCATTGACATCAGAGCTAGGAGAAGTCATTTTAGTTATAGCTTCTAACGCAAGCGAAGCGCTCTACGTAGGTGTGGTGCATCAGCCACCCCTCTCCGACCCGGAGGTCGTCATGGAAAGCAAGAAGCTCGTCGAGGTCGTCCTGCCGGGCACGGTCGAGCCGGAGGAGTTGCTGCTCCGGCACCGGGACGTTCCGCTGCCCGGGGCCGGGCAGATCGTGGTGCGAGTGGAGGCCACCGGGGTCTCCTTCGCCGAGCAGCAGATGCGCCGGGGCCGTTACTACGACCAGCCGCCGTTCCCGTTCGTGCCCGGGTACGACCTGGTCGGCACGGTTCTCACGACCGGCACCGGCGTCACACCGGGCCTCGTCGGCAAGCGGGTGGCGGCGCTGGTCAAGGTCGGCGGCTGGGCGAGCCATGTGGTGCTCGACGCGGCCGACGCCGTGGAGGTGCCCGCCGGGATCGGTGCGGCGGAGGCGGAGACGCTGGTGGTCAACGGGATCACCGCGTGGCAGATGCTGCATCGCAAGGCCCGGGTGCGCAGCGGCGGAACGGTCCTGGTGCACGGCGCCAACGGCGGTGTCGGCACAGTCCTGGTCCAGCTCGCACGTGCGGCCGGCCTGAAGGTGATCGGTACGGCGTCCGCGCGCCACCACGAGGCCCTGCGCGAACTGGGTGTCACCCCCGTCGACTACCGCACCGAGAACGTCCCGGCCCGGGTCCGGGAACTCGCCCCCGACGGGGTCGACGCCGTCTTCGACCACCTCGGCGGGCGCAGCGTCACCGACTCCTGGCGGCTGCTCGCCCCCGGCGGGACCCTCGTCGCCTACGGCAGCGCCACCACCCGGGACGACTCGGGCTCCAAGCAGTGGCCCGTATTGAAGATCCTCGGCCGGGTGTGGTGGTGGAACACGCTGCCCAACGGCCGCCGCGCCTGTTTCTTCAACGTCTGGGCGGGTCGCGCCCTGAACAAGGACCGCTTCCGAAGCCGGCTGCGCGCCGACCTCACCCAGGTGTTCCACGCCCTGGAACGCGGCGAGGTCACCGCACGGATCGCCGCCCGGATGCCGCTCACCGAGGTCGCGGAGGCGATGCGGTTGGCGGAGTCCGGCACGGTGACCGGGAAGGTCGTCCTGATTCCTGGTGCCTAGGTGCGGACGGGAGCCGGGCCCGGCCTCCGGGCGTCACGGGCCGACCAGCCCCACGCCCCGGGCGAGCCGGGCCGCCGCATGCCGGAAGAAGGTCTCCCGGTCCTCCACCACCCGGTGGAACTGCCCGAACAGCTCGAAGCCGACCAGCCCGAACAGCTGGGACCAGGCCGCGACCAGCGCCAGGGCCGCCTCCGGGGGCAGGTCGGGCGCGAAGTCCGCCACCATGCGCTCGGCCTCGGGACGCAGCTCGGCGGGAAGGGGGAGATCGGCGAGGCCGGGACCCTGGAAGGCGTCACGGACGATGCCGATGAGGAGCAGGCCGACGCGCGAGGCGGCCGGGACGGTGGCTTCGGGGGCGGAGTAGCCGGGTACCGGCGATCCGTAGATGAGGGCGTACTCGTGGGGATGGGCGAGGGCCCAGGCCCGCACCGCCTCGCACACGGCCGTCCAGCGCCGCACGTGATCCGCGCCCGCGGCCGCCGCGTGGGCCGCCTCGGCCGCCTCGCCGAGGGAGTCGTAGGCATCGATGATCAGGGCGGTGAGCAGCTCGTCACGGCTCGGGAAGTAGCGGTACAGCGCCGAGGAGACCATGCCGAGCTCGCGCGCCACGGCCCGCAGCGAGAGCTTGGCCGCGCCCTCCTTCACCAGTTGTCTGCGCGCCTCTTCCTTGATGGCTGCCGTGACTTCCATCCTGGCCCGTGCCCGGGCGCCCCGTGCGGTGCTCATGCGAGCAGTGTGCCATGAACGGAGAGCGGCGCACACAAAAGAGAGCACTGCTCTTGCCCTGGAGCGCCTGTCTCCCCCACACTGAAGTCGAGCGAGAGCACCGCTCTCCCAAACCGTGGGGGTCACCATGTCGACACACGTCAAGAAGCCGGGCTGGTTCACCGTCAACGTCTTCAACCGGGCAGTCAGCTGGCTCACCCGGCGCGGCGTCAGTGTCTGGGGTTCCCGGGTCCTCGCGGTGCGCGGACGCAAGAGCGGACAATGGCGCACCACTCCGGTGAACCTGCTGACGGTGGACGGACAGCAATACCTGCTCGCCCCCCGGGGGCATGTCCAGTGGACCCACAACATGCGGGCGGCCGGCGGCGGCGAGCTGCGGCTCGGCAAGAACGTGGACGTCTTCACCGCCACCGAGATCGCCGACGACGACAAGGTGCCGCTGCTGAGGGCCTACCTCAAGCGCTGGAAGGCGGAGGTCGGGATCTTCTTCGACGGCGTCGGCCCCGACTCCCCGGACGAGGACCTGCGCCGCATCGCCCCCGACCACCCCGTCTTCCACATCACGGTCATGAACTGACCGGATCCTCCGCCGGGCTGCGGCCCCCGGCTCCGGACCGGCGCCGTCCCCCACCGGCGCGGTCCGGGCAGACCCTGGTCCAGGCCGGTCAGGACCCGGCCGGCTCCTCGACCGGCTCCGCCTGCCCCCGGTCCAGCGCGGTCAGGGCGCGCTGGGCGAGGGGGTGGATGCGGACGATCTCGCCGAGGGAGGTCGAGCCCTGGGTGATGTCTCGGAAGGCCCGCCACGCGGGGCGGAAGCCGGTGAGAGCCGCGTGGAAGAGGCCGGGGCGCCTCTCGAACACGGTCAGCAGGCGTTTGCCGACGCTCATCTCGACGCCGAGCCCGGCCTTGATCGCGAACGCGTAGTTCAGGGCCTGGCGGCGGGTGTCCACCGCGTCGTGCGCCTCGGCGATGCGCACCGCCCACTCCCCCGCGAGCCGGCCGGAGCGCAGCGCGAAGGAGATGCCCTCGCGGGTCCACGGCTCCAGCAGCCCTGCCGCGTCACCGCAGACCAGCACCCGGCCCCGGGACAGCGGCGAGTCGTCGGCGCGGCAGCGGGTGAGATGCCCGGAGGAGATGGCCGGCTCGAAGCCGGACAGGCCGAGGCGGGCGATGAAGTCCTCCAAGTACCGCTTGGTGGCGGCGCCTTCACCGCGCGCGGAGATCACACCGACCGTCAGGGTGTCCCCCTTGGGGAACACCCAGCCGTAACTGCCCGGCATCGGGCCCCAGTCGATGAGCACCCGTCCCTTCCAGTCCTGGGCGACGGACTCCGGGACCGGGATCTCCGCCTCCAGGCCGAGGTCCACCTGGTCCAGCTTCACCCCGACGTGCGCTCCTATGCGGCTGGCGCTGCCGTCGGCGCCGACGACCGCGCGGGCCAGCACCGTCTCGCCGCCCTGCAGGACCACGGCGACCGTGCGCCGGTCGGGGACCGCCGAGCCGTGCTGCTCGACCCGCTGCACCGTGACGCCCGTACGCAGCTCGGCCCCCGCCTTCTGGGCGTGCTCGACCAGCTGCTGGTCGAACTCGGGCCGGTTGATCAGCCCGAACAGCATCTGCTTGGAGCGGCGGGTGCGGGTGAAGCGGCCGTTGTTCGAGAAGGTGACCGCGTGCACCCGGTCGCGCAGGGGCAGCTCGAAGCCGGGCGGCAGCGCGTCGCGCGAGGGGCCGATGATGCCGCCGCCGCAGGTCTTGTAGCGCGGCAGTGCGGCTTTCTCCAGCAAGAGCACGCGGCGTCCCGCGACCGCCGCCGCGTAGGCGGCCGAGGCCCCCGCGGGTCCCGCGCCCACCACGACGACGTCCCACACCCGCTCCACGCCGTCCGCCGAAGAGTTCTCGCCGCTCACGTTGGTCTACCGCTCCGATCAAGCCGCTGCCGTAGTGTCCCCCGCATCCTACGGCGGCCGTCGTCGCAGGCCACTGTGGGAGTATCGGGGGCACATACCCTGTTCAAGCTGTTCAACGTCGCACCCACGAGGAGCGTGCCCATGTCGTCGAATCCGGTCGCCGAGACCGTCGCCTCGCTCATGCCCCGGGCCAAGGCGGAGCTGGCCGAACTGGTCGCCTTCAAGTCGGTGGCGGACTTCACGCAGTTCCCGAAGAGCGAGAGCGAGGCCGCCGCGAACTGGGTCGCCGACGCCCTGCGCGCCGAGGGATTCGTCGACGTGGCCCTGCTCGACACCCCGGACGGCACGCAGTCGGTCTACGGCTACCTGCCGGGCCCGGAGGGTGCTAAAACGGTTCTTCTCTACGCGCACTACGACGTGCAGCCGCCGCTGGACGAGGCCGGCTGGACCAGCCCGCCGTTCGAGCTGACCGAGCGCGACGGCCGCTGGTACGGCCGCGGGGCCGCCGACTGCAAGGGCGGCGTGATCATGCACCTGCTCGCGCTGCGCGCCCTGAAGGCGAACGGCGGCGTCCCGGTGAACATCAAGGTGATCGCCGAGGGCTCCGAGGAGCAGGGCACGGGCGGCCTGGAGCGGTACGCCGAGGAGCACCCGGAGCTGCTGGAGGCCGACACCATCGTGATCGGCGACGCGGGCAACTTCCGCGTCGGCCTGCCGACGGTGACCACCACGCTGCGCGGCATGACCCTGGTCCGCGTGCGGATCGACACCCTCGCGGGCAACCTGCACTCCGGCCAGTTCGGCGGCGCCGCCCCGGACGCGCTCGCCGCGATGATCCGCGTGCTGGACTCGCTGCGTACCGAGGACGGCTCCACGACGGTCGACGGTCTCGACGCCACGGGTACGTGGGACGGCCTGGAGTACACCGAGGAGCAGTTCCGCGCGGACGCCAAGGTGCTCGAGGGGGTCGGGCTGATCGGCAACGGCTCGGTCGCCGACCGCCTCTGGTCCCGCCCGGCCGTCACCGTGCTCGGCATCGACTGCCCGCCGGTCGTCGGCGCCACCCCGTCCGTGCACTCCAGCGCCCGCGCGCTGATCAGCCTTCGGGTGCCGCCGGGCGTGGACGCCACGGAGGCGACCAAGCTGCTCCAGGCGCACATCCAGGCACACACCCCCTGGGGCGCCCGGGTCACCACGGAGCAGGTCGGCCAGGGCCAGGCCTTCCGCGCCGACGCCACCAGCCCCGCCTACCAGGCGATGGCCGACGCGATGGCGGTCGCCTACCCGGGTGAGACCATGCAGTACGCTGGCGAAGGCGGCTCCATCCCGCTGTGCAACACCCTGGCCGGCCTGTACCCGCAGGCGGAGATCCTGCTCATCGGCCTCAGCGAGCCGGAGGCGCAGATCCACGCGGTCAACGAGAGCGTGCACCCGCAGGAGCTGGAGCGGCTGTCGGTCGCCGAGGCGCTCTTCCTGCGCAACTACGCGGCGGGCTGAGCCCTTCTGCCTCCGGCAGAGCGCCCTCGCCCAGGGGCGGGGGCGCCGCCTACCGTCGGCGCATGGACGTCATCGAACTGCTCCCCCGGCTGCACCTGCTGCGTTTCCCCGTCGGCCAGGCCTATCTCTGGCGCGACGACGAGGAGTTGACGCTGGTCGACGCGGGCACGATCGGCGCCGGCCGTGCGATCGCCGGGGCGGTCGAGGAACTGGGGCACGCACCCGGCGACGTACGGCGGATCGTGCTGACCCACTTCCACGAGGACCACGCGGGCGGGGCGGGCGAGTTCGCCGCACTGAGCGGCGCCGAGGTACTGGCGCACCATCTGGACGCGCCGTTCGTCCGTGGTGAACTCCCTGGCCCCGCCGCGCGGTTCGAGGGCTGGGAGCTGCCGATCCACGCGGCGGTGGCCGAGCACCTTCCCGACGGCACGCCGGTGCCGCCCGCCGCGGTCACCGGCGTGTCCGACGGCGATGTGCTGGACTTCGGCGGGGGCACCCGGGTCATCCACGTACCGGGGCACACCGACGGCAGCATCGCGCTGTTCCTGCCCGGGGACGGCGTGCTGTTCACCGGGGACACGGTGGCGGCCTCGCCGGTCGACGGATCGGTGATGCCGGGGGTGTTCAACCTCGACCGGCGCCAACTCCTCACGTCCCTTGGCCGGTTGGCCGGGCTGGAGGCGGAGGTGGCGTGCTTCGGGCACGGGGACGCGGTGCTGACGGGCGCCGCGGCGGCCCTGCGTGAGGTGGCGGCCACCGCCTGATCACCGGGCACACCCGCTGCCGCCCGGCGCCGGCCGCAAGGCGACGGGGCCGGGCGCCGGCGCGAGAGAGAGCGGCTGGCCATCGCACGACGCGTGTCTCGTCGCGTGGTCCCGCGGCGGGCCCGGCCGTCGCGGCGACCTGCTCAGCCGACCGGCACCCCGGCCTCCAGGTAGAGCGTGGTCCCCCGCTCGCGGGCCCGCAGTGCCCAGCGCAGCCGCTCGTAGCGGACCGGCGGCAGCATCGCGGCGGCCTCCTGCTCGCCGGCGAAGCGCCAGCCGCGCAGCTCCGGGCCCGGCAGCACCACCCGGGACGCCTCACCGGACTCCAGCCGTCCGCCGTCGAACAGCAGCCGCAGCCCGCCGAAGCCGGGCGGCACCGGCCGTTCCCAGTCCACCACGAGCAGCCGGGGCACCTCCCGCAGCCGTATCCCGGTCTCCTCGGCGACCTCGCGCATCCCCGCGCGGGCCGGTGCCTCGCCGCGCTCCACCACGCCGCCGGGGAACTCCCAGCCGGGCTTGTAGGTGGGGTCCACGAGCAGTACCCGGTCGCGCTCGTCGAAGAGCAGCACCCCGGCGGCGAGGGTCTCGGCGGTCGGCTCGGGGGTCTGCACGATGTCACAGGGCGGTACGGCTCCGCCGGCGACGGCGTCGGCGATGCGGACGGCGGTGGCGTACGGGGTGAGAGCGCTGGTGTCCACGAGGTGGGCGTCGGCGGTGAGCCAGGAGGCGAGGGCGGCGCGGTACGGCTCGATGTGGTCGTACGACCACTGCCGTATGCGCATCTCGCCCTCGGGCAGGTCGGGCGGGACCTCCCGCCCGGCTATTCGCTGGCGCAGGATCGTTTCAGCCGGGGCGAGCAGCAGATGGTGCACGGAGATCCTGCGGGCGGCGAGGCCGCCGAAGATCTCGTCGCGGTACTCCTGGCGGAGCAGGGTCATCGGCACCACGAGGGTCCCGCCCAGCTCGGCGACCATGGCGGCCGCCGTGTCGACCACGAGCCGGCGCCAGATCGGCAGATCCTGGAAGTCACCGACCTCGGCGAGGCGCTTGGCGGGCAGAAGGTGCGTGAGCCCCGAGCCGATGACCTCGGGGTCGAAGAGCGTGCTGTTCGGGATCAGCTCGATCAGTTCCCGTGCGGTGGTGGTCTTCCCCGCACCGAACGCGCCGTTGATCCAGACGACGGTCACGGACTCCCCCTCTTGTGTTGGCCCCCTGAGGCTTGCCCGCTCCACCCTGCCACGGAAACCCCGCCCCGGTGAGGGCGCCGGAACGGGAGTGCCGGTGCCCCCTTCGGCAGGGGCACCGGCACTCGCACCGTGGACCGTCGGCCCTACTGCTGCCCATGGGGCTGGTCGTCGATGGAGAGGCTCTCCAGGGTGACCGGGTGGCCGGCCGAGCCGAGCGTGTCCGGGACGTTGACCGAGTTGAGGCCGTCGAGGCCGTTGAAGCCGTTGAGGGAGCCCTTGTCCGCCGCGTGGGAGGGGGTGACGGCGGCCACGACGAATCCGGTGGCCAGGCTGGCGATGGCGAGCATGCTGCGCTTCTTCATGCACTGACCAACTGCGGACCGGGCCAGGAGTCACGCGGATACCCGCGAGCGGACGACTGGGGTCACTGTCCCGGCGGGAAGAGCCGGGTACCGTCCCGGCCGGCCGATCGGACTGCGGTACCGGCGGGTGGGCCGGGCTGCCGTCCTGGCGGGAGGCCGGACTGCTGTACCGGCGGGAGGCCGGACTGCTGTGCCGGAGGGAGGACCCTGCCGTCCCGGCGGGAGGACCGGGCTGCCGTCCCGACGGGTGGGCCGGGCTGCCGTGCCGACGGGAGGGCCGGGCTACCGTGCCGGCGGGAGGACGGGGCTGCCGTGCCGATGGGAGGGCCGAGCCACCTTACCGGCAGGAGAAAACCGGCTACCTCACCGGCGAGCAGCCCGGGCTACCGCCACGATGCGCGGGGCGAATTGCCTCACCGGCGGGCGGGCCGGGACACCGTACCGGCAGGAGGACCGGGCTACCGTGCCGGCGCGTGGGCCGGGCTGCCGTCCCGACGGGAGGGCCGAGCCATCTTACCGGCAGGAGAAAACCGGCTACCTCACCGGCGAGCAGCCCGGGCTACCGCCACGATGCGCGGGGTGGGTTGCCTTGCGGGCGCGGCCGCGCGGAGGAGTCCGACGGCACATCCACGTCGAGGGGCAGGGCGGCGCCGCGGTGGTGCGCAATGGGCCGGCCGCCATGTGCGGGCCGGTCGGCACGCTTCCTGCCGAGGCGACCGCGGGCTGCGGCCTGGGCGTGTCCCGCGCCTTCGTGTCCCGGCATCCCGAGCGCGTCATCTGCCTGCCGTGCCGCGGACACGCCCGGGAACGGCGCCGGTGGCTCGCCGGCCGGCCCGGAACGACCGTCGACCGGGCCCGGGTGGAGCGGGCCGCCGCCCATCACCGCGACCTGGCACGGCCGTTCGCCGCGCCGTGAGAGGCCGGACCGGCCGAAATCCGCTGGTCCGCCGTTGGGTGGGGCCGGTATCGTCCGACATCCCGACCTGCCCGCCGGCGCGGCAGGCCCCGACCGGAAACGCGACATCATGACCAGCCCGCTGCTGACCACGACCCTCTGGCGCCCCACGGGCCCCAAGGAGTTGGAACTGGTCCGCGCGCTCGACTGGCGGGCCTGGCCGCCCCGGCTCCCCGAGCAGCCGATCTTCTACCCGGTCCTCAACGAGGACTACGCGATCCGCATCGCCCGGGACTGGAACGTCCAGCACGACGGCGCCGGTTTCGTGACCCGGTTCGAGGTCGACACGGAGTTCCTCGCCCGGTATCCGGTCCGGCAGGCCGGCGGCGAGACGATCCTCGAACTGTGGGTTCCGGCCGAGGAGTTGGACGAGTTCAACGCCCATATCGTCGGACGGATCCAGCTTGTGCGGGAGTTCCGGTGAACGGACTCCCGGTCTTCCGCGCCGGAGCCGGTCGCACCGAGGACGTCGTACGCTCGGGCGACCGGCTCGTACGGGCCGCGGCCGGCCTGTCCGACACGGGACTCCGGGCCCCGTCGGGGCTGCCGGGGTGGACGCGGGGCCATGTGCTCGCCCACGTCGCCCACAGCGTCGACGCCTACGTCTGGCTGCTGCGGCTCGCGCACACCGGCCACGCACCGGGCCCCCGCGCGGACGCGGCGACCCTGGCCGCGGCGATCGAGCGGGACGCGGCGCTGTCCGCCGAGCGACTGGCCACCCGACTGCGCGGGAGCCTCGAGCGATTCGCGGCACAGGCACGCGCGTTGCCCGCCCCCGCCTGGGACCGTCTGGTCCCCGCGCTGGCCGGCTGGCGGCACCCGGCCTGGTACCTCCTGCTGCGCTGCCTGCGGGAGCTGGAGACGCACCACTTCGACCTGGGCGTCGGCCACGGCACCGCGCAGTGGCCCGACAGCTATGTCTCCTGGGCCCTGGACGACACCCTCACCACGCTGCGCGCCCAGGGTTTTCCGGTCGCCTCGGTGGAAGCCGTGGATCTCGGCCGGCGCTGGTCCGTGGCGTCGGAGGGACCGTCGGTCGCCGGGGCCGGGCACGAGGTGCTCGGCTGGCTCAGCGGACGAACTCCGGCCGCCGTACTGACGACCGACGGTCCCGCCCCTCTCCTCCCCGCCCCGCCGGCCTGGCCGCAGCCTCCGCTGCCCGGCTGGGGTCGCGTCGACGACGAGGCGTGAGCCCCGGAAGCGAACACATCCGAACGCCCGACAGCCAGTCATTACGTCAAACCCCCCTGCTGTCAACGCTTCTGACGACATATCGAACGGTCGGGGTCACCTCTCTTCCAACATAGTCCGACACGTCCTACCGTAAACGCGCACAGCTGACACATACATGACGCCCAGGCGCCGCCCTGCCGTCAGCCACCTTTCGCGAGTCGGAGGAACGTCAACGATGCGTCACCCTCACACCCGCACGACCCGCCACGCCCGCACACCCCTGCGAAGAGTCGTCGGCGCACTCACCACAGGCCTGCTGTGCGCGGCGAGCCTGGCCGGCCCCGCCCTCGCGGCTCCCGCCCAGCGCCCGGCCGCCCCGGCCCTGGCCGACGGTCTCGCCCTCACCCCGCCCATGGGCTTCAACAACTGGAACTCCACGCACTGCCGCGCGGACTTCAACGAGAGCATGGTCAAGGGCATCGCCGACCTCTTCGTGGCGAAGGGCCTGAAGGACGCCGGCTACCGGTACGTCAACCTGGACGACTGCTGGGCCCTGCCGCAGCGCGACGCCGACGGCAAGCTGGTGCCCGACCCGGCCCGCTTCCCGAACGGCATCAAGGCCGTCGCCGACTACGTCCACTCCAAGGGGCTCAAACTCGGCATCTACACCAGCGCCGGCACCAGGACCTGCAACAGCGCGGGCTTCCCGGGCGCGCTCGGCCACGAGTACAGCGACGCCGGGCAGTTCGCCGACTGGGGCGTGGACTACCTGAAATACGACAACTGCAACAACCAGGGCGTCGACGCCAAGCAGCGGTACACCACCATGCGGGACGCTCTCAAGGCGACCGGACGGCCCATCGTCTACAGCATCTGCGAATGGGGCGAGAACAAGCCCTGGCAATGGGCGGCGGACGTCGGCCATCTGTGGCGCACCACGGGTGACATCAGTGACGACTGGGGCTCGATGCTCTCCATCCTGAAGCAGAACCTGCCGCTCGCGCCGTACGCGGGACCCGGCCACTGGAACGACCCCGACATGCTGGAGGTCGGCAACGGCGGCATGACGGACACCGAGTACCGCTCGCACTTCTCCCTCTGGTCGGTCATGGCCGCGCCGCTGCTGATCGGCACCGACCTGCGCAAGGCCTCCCAGGCGACCTTCGACATCCTGGACAACAAGGACGTCATCGCCGTCGACCAGGACCCGCTGGGCAAGCAGGGCACGGTCGTCTCCTCGGCGGGCGGACGCTGGGTGATCGCCAAGGAGATGAAGGACGGCAGCCGCGCGGTCGCCCTGTTCAACGAGTCCGGCACCGCGCAGCGGATCGCCACCACCGCGTCCGCCGTCGGCCTGCCCGACGCCACCGCGTACACCCTGCGGGACCTGTGGCAGCACCGCAGCTACAACACCGCCGGCACCATCGCGGCCACCGTCCCCGCCCACGGCACGGTCCTGCTGCGCGTCTCGGCCGACCCGCGCTGGGCCGCGCACCCGCCCGCCGTGGAACTGGGCCTGGACGGCAGCCCGTTGCTGGAGGCGGCTACGCCCGCCACGCTGACCAGCACCGTCACCGACCTCGGCCGCACCCCCGCCCGCCGCGTGTCCGTGGCCCTGACCGGCCCCGACGGGTGGACCGTGCGGCCCTCGTCGCCGACCACGGCCACCGCCCTCGCCACCGGCCGGACCCTGCGCACCGGCTGGACCGTCACCGCGCCGGCCGGGACACCCACGGGGTCCTACGGCCTGACCCTCCAGACGCGTTACCTCTCACCGACCGGACAGGGCGTCACCAGCACCCTCCCGCTCACCGCGTCCGTCGTCGTCCGGCCGCCCGCCGGGACGTCGTACCTCAGCGACCTGCCCTGGCTGTCGGCGACCAGCGGCTGGGGGCCGGTGGAACGCGACACCAGCAACGGGGAGAGCGCCGCGGGCGACGGCCACCCGATCACCATCGGCGGCGCCGTGTACGCCAAGGGCCTCGGCGTGCACGCCGCGAGCGACGTCTCCTTCTACACCGGCAGGGCGTGCAGCAAGGTCGCCGCGGATGTCGGCGTGGACGACGAGAAGGGCACGAGGGGCACCGTGACCTTCGAGATCTGGGCCGACGGCACGAAGGTCGCCTCGACCGGCGTCCTGACCAACGCGATGCCCGCCCAGCCGATCAGCGCCGACATCACCGGCGCCCAGGTGGTCCACCTGGTCGTCACCGACGCGGGGGACGGCAACGACTCGGACCATGCGGACTGGGCGGATGCGCAAGTGAGTTGCTGAGGGTGCCCACCCGTCGGGGCGGTTGAGACCGTGCGCGGCTGCGGGTGAGTCCGGGCTGGCCGTGCCCACGCGGCGGAGCCACATGGCGATCCGGCCCCACGCCCTTTCGGGGCGCTGACCCCGGCTCAGACCCCCGCCGTCGCGTCCGGCCGCCGGGCCAGCGCGGCGGGCGCCGCCCCGACCAGGACCGCCTGCGTACCCATCAGCCCGGGCACGTACCTCAGGAGCAAGACGAAGTGCAAGGTGGG
>NZ_JBEPBF010000184.1:0-14951 GCF_040298985.1 Streptomyces sp. NPDC001093
AACGAGCCTCTCTACTCGGAGAGTTGCGCGATGGCCGCCCCATGACCAGGGGTAATGCACTGATCGCTGCTACACCACCCGGCGGGACACCATCGAGGCCCTCTTCCCAGGCGATGTCGTAGTGGGACCAGATCATGCCGAGTTTCTCCAACTGCTCGACACGGTCGGCATCCATGTCCCCGCGGGCATAGAAGCGCCTGGCATCGGCGACCCATTGCCCAAGGGGAAACCCGGCAAGCGCGGTCGGCCTATCGGCTTCGGCCTCTTGTTCGTCGGCGTCGGGGACGCGGTAGGTGAACGGTACGCGCAGGTCGCCGTGGAGCCGGGTTGTAGAGGGCGGCGGCTTCGATGCCGCGTCGCCAGTGGGCGTGTTCGGGGTTGAGGACCCGCAGGTTGATGAACGCGGCGAGCTGCGCGGGGTCGCGGGGGGTGCTGAATTTCAGCAGCTCCCGGGCTGGCATCGACAGTCCGCGGTCGCTGCCCTCGGCTCCTTCGCCTCCAGAACGCGTCTGTACGCCTCGGACACGGCTTGGCGCCTGCTGCTGCGCCAGAGCCTCCACGACGCGGGCGTCGTGCGCTCTGAGCGCTTCCAGCAGCTTGGCCAGTCCGCCGAACGCCCGGCTTGTGAGCATGTTGTCCGGTGTCTCTCCGGGGCCGAGCAGGACCGGCACGACCAGCGACGCCGTCTTGCCCTCGCCGGGCTGCATCCGCAGCGCCCGGCCGACGGCCTGGACGAGGTCGGGCATGGAGCCGCGTACGTCGGCGAAGTACACGGAGTCACAGTGGGATGTATCGATGCCTTCGCCGAGCACGCGAACGGACCCGAGGAACGTCTTCTCCACGACCGTGCCGTCAGCAGCAATGCCTCTGGAGAATTCGTTCAGGACGCGGCGCCGGTGGAGTGGCTTGTGCTCGCCGCAGAGCCAGTCGGCCCAGACGCTCTTAGGGTACAGCTCGGGGTCGTCCGCGTGCAGCCGCGCGGCGACATCCGGGAGGCCGGCCGCGAACGCTTCGGCTTCCTTGACCAGGTGGTGGAAGACGAGTGTGCGCCGGAAGTTCTCCTCGGCCGACGCCTTCACCAGTGCCGTCTGCAGGGCGGCAAGCCGCGCCCCGCGCACCTTCTCCGAGCGGCCCTCGATGCCGAGGAGCTGTGCGGCCTGGAGCTGGGTGTCGGTGATATCCAGGCACACCACCTGGTAGGGCGCGCAGATCCCCCGGTCGATCGCCTCGGACAACGTCAGCGTGTAGCACCGGGCCCCGAACGGCCCGTGGGGGTCGTCCTCCATACTTGCCACCAGCTCGCCCGGCGCGCCCTGCTCGGAGTCCTCGTCCAGCTGCCACAGCCGTGGTGTGGCGGTCATGTACAGGCGGCGCAGGGCGGGGATGCGGGTGTTGTCGTGGACGGCCGCCCAGGGCTTGCCGATCCGGCCGGAGGTCCGGTGTGCCTCGTCGACGACGATCAGGTCCCAGCCGGGAAGGCCGACGGCGTGGGCGCGCTCGAGCGTGCCGAGTCCGAGCGAGGCGTAGGTGGCGAACACGGCGACCTTGTTGAACGGCCGTACCAAGGCGACCAGCTCGCTCACGTCCGTGGTGTTCGGGAAGCCGGCCTCGTCCCCGCGCAGCGACGAGACCCCGATCATCGGTCCCGTGCGGCCGCCCTCACGCCACGCGGCCTCGGTCTGGGCGAGCAGGTCCAGCGAGGGCACGAGCACCAGTACCCGGCTCGCGTGGAGTTCCTCGGCGCTCCGGGTGGCCACGAGGGTCTTCCCGTGTCCGGTGGCGGTTTTTCTGATCAGTGGCTGGTGGTCTGGCCTGTGTTGATCAGTTTGGCGTGTTGGTGTGGTCGGGGGGTGCGGGCGTTTCGGTGGGGGCGCGGGTGGGGGTGTGGGCCTTGCTGTGTGGGGTCTGGTCTGCGGCTTTGTCAGATAGCGGGCTGGGTGATCAGGTCGTGTCACTTGCGGTGACTGGTGATCAGGTTGAGTGGTTGTTGGTATGGGGTGCGGTCCTAGGTTTGCTGGGTGGTGGTGCGGCAGGCGGGGCATGCTTTGGGGCTTCGGGGGCCGTAGCGGTGGATGGGGGTGGCGCAGAGCATGCAGGGGCCGATTTCCCAGGGTGGGCACTTGAGTTCTGCTGCGATGACGAGGCGTTCGCGGGGGGACAGGTGTAGGGCGATGGGTCTGGTGGGTTGGAGGAGGGTGTCGTCGGGGGCGTGGTCGAAGGTGTGCAGGCCGGTGGCGGAGGTCGTCTCGCGTTGTGGGCGTGGGCTGCTGGTGTGGGGGGTTTCTTCGCCGTAGTGGCAGGAGCTGTCGAGTTCTTGTTCGGTGTAGGTGAGGGGTTCGTCGTCGGCCGGGCCGGTCTCGGGCGGGGTGTTCGTTTCGCCGGTGATCTCGTGCCAGCGTTTGACGTCGCGGGCCAGGGCCCACAGGTAGGAGGTGCGGTGGGGGTCGTGCCGGTTGCGGGAGCGTACGGGCAGGTGCTCGCCGTCGGCGCTGGTGACGATGAGTTCGTCGAGGGGGGTGGCGCGTTCCTGGGGGATGCACAGGGCGGGCAGGAACCAGCCGCTGTGCCACTTTCCGCACGCCCTGCCGTTTTCGGGGCATGAGCGTTCGCTGGTGGGGGTGCATTTCCAGATCTGCAGGTGGCGGACGCCGCCGCGGATGATCAGGGCGAGCGGGGAGATGATGCGCTGCCAGGGCACGTCGTCGACGCGGGTCCAGGGGGCGCGGTCTATCAGGGCGGAGGTGGCGTCTGCGGTCACCCACAGAGGTGCGATGTTGCGCTCGCGGGCTTTGGTGGACCGCCGGCGCACGGTACTGGCGGTGATGGGGGAGTACTGGGCCTCCCATCCCACGCGTGCGCCGGCTCCGGTCACCAGCACGTCGGTGATGACCCGTCCGTCCTCGGACCGGGCTTCGGTCTGCACGTGAAGTCCGTGGCGTGATGCGGTGCGGGCGATCCGCTCTTTCATCGCCTTGTGCTTGTCGCTCTCCTGGGGAGTGGCGACGTGGGTGAGTGGAAGGTGCGCTGCTACCCACATCACCTTGCCGCCACGGCGCTGGCGCCGGACGAACATCCACGGCGTCTTGCCGTCCAGGGCGCACTGGCATTGTCCGCCCTTGTAGTCCGTCAGGCACTGCAGCAGGTCCCGGGGCCGCTGCCCGACAGGCTGGGTGATCTCTTCCAGCAGTCCGGTGTGGTCCGGGTGGTCGAGGTCTTCGCGCGTCAGGTTGATCTCTATGCCGTACCTGGTGTGAAACACCCCGTTGGCCATGCAACTGACGGTAAGTGGCTGTCTGCGGCATGGAAAGAGTGCAGATGCCATGCACCGGGGACATGCTGGAGCGTCGGTCTCAGCCTGTGACGCCGATGTGGGTGAGGAGGCGTTGCTGGTCGGGGTGGAGGCGGGGCCAGGCGGCGCGCTGGTTGTTGAGCCATTGCCGGCTGGCGTGGGTGTGGGGGTGGGTGCGGGCGTGGTGGTAGGCGCGTTGCCAGCGCAGGTTCCATGGTGGGTTCCACCACGGGTCGATCGCGGTCAGAGCACCGGCTGCGGGGCATGAGGTACCGGTTCTGGTGCGGTAGCGCTGTTTGACGAGCCAGCGGCCCAGCGCGAAGCCGTCATGCAGGGTGTGGTGGGGGGCGGCGAGGTGGCCGTGCTGGGCGGCGTAGGAGCGGGCGTGTTCGATGGCGGTGTGCCAGTGCGGTGCGATGCCGGTGCGGGCTGCGAGGGCCTCGGGGGTGATGCCGAGGCTGGTCAGGAGTTGTTGCTGGCCGGGGTGGAGGCGGTCGTAGTGGCAGCAGGCACGGTCGATCCAACTACCCAGGGCAGTGTGCGAGTTGGGGCGGCGGTGGGCGATGTTGAAGGGTTTGCCGGCGTGGATGTGGTGCAGGGCGCGGTAGTAGTTGCGCTGCCACTCGCTTTTCCAGGGTGGGTTCCACCAGGGGTCGATGGCGGCGAGTTCACCCGTCTGCGGGGAGGGCGGCAGGTTCCGGCGGGCCCGTGTACTGGCCTGGTTGCGTTGTCGGGCCAGCCAACGGCCCAGAGGGAAGCCGTCGTGGAGGGTGTCGCCCGGGACGGCGAGGTGGCCGTGCTGGGCGGCATGGGAGCGGGCGTGGGCGAGGGCGGCATCGAAGCCGGCGCGTTGGTCGGGCCGGTGTCCTAGCAGGCTGCCGTTCTTCGCGCGGTGCCGGTTGCGTGCCGTGCCGGTGCGAGTGGTCAGGTGGCGGCGGGCTGTGTCGACGGTGTCGGGGGTGAGTCCCACAGCAGTCAGGAGCTGTTGCTGGTTGGGATGGAGATGGTGGTAGTCACGGCATTGCCGGCGTAGCCAGTCGGCGACTGCGGCGTCAGGCAGGTCGTCGAAGCCGTTCGAAGGGTTCAATGTGTGGCCGGCTGCCATGTCGCGGGCGCGGTAGTAGTGGCGTTGCCAGTACAGGCTCCAGGGAGGGTTCCACCACGGGTCGAGGGCGTTGAGAGCCTGGACGCGGTCGGCGGGTACGGGGGGCCGGTTGTGGTGCCGGTTGCGGAGCAGGGCCAGCCAGTTGCCCAGCGGGAAGCCGTCGTGGACGGTGCGTTGGCCGACGTTGGCGAGCTGCCCGTGCTGCGAGGCGTAGGCGGCGGCGTGCGCCAGGCCCATCTGGAAGCGTTCGCTGTAGCTGCGCCGGGGCGGCCGGGCTGCCTGAGCGGTGGCTGTGTCGATGCCGAGGGAAGCCATCAGGCGTTGCTGCTCAGGGTGCAGATCGGCATAGCGGGCGCACTGCTCGTACAGCCATTCCGCGAGGTTGATACCGGTGTCGGGGAAGCCGGAGGCCGCGTTGAGGGGGCCGTGGGCGCGGGTGTGCTGCGCGGCTTGGTGCCATTGCCGCCGCCACCGCGGGTCCCAGGGCGGGTTCCACCACGGGTCGAGGGCGGCCAGTGCCATGAAGTGGTGGTCGGGCATCCGCAGGTGTCTAGCACGCTGGTTGACGAGCCAGGTGCCGAGCGGGTAGCCGCCGAGCGTGGCATCTTTGGGCACGGCCAGGTGCCCGTGCTGCTGGTGGAAGAGCCGGGCGTGCGCTACCCCCTGCTCGAAGGCGCGCTCGGCCTGAACGCTGTGGCCGCGCAGCCGCTTCACGGGCGGCGGCATCGGCTGGGCGGTGCCGGCGGCAGGCGGGCGGGGGAGAAGGTCGCTCAGGGCGCGCGGCCGGTGAGTCGAGTGAACCCTCCACAGCACCTTCTGCGCCGCACGCGTGGATGCTGCTCGGGTGCGTACGCAGGAGTGGATCCAGGTGAACAGCGGTCCGTGGGTGTCGGCGGCGAGGTGGCGGGCGAGCCACGGCCGCCCGAGCCGGTCGGCGAGTTCGGTGAGCAACCGGGGGAGTTCGCCCAGCCGGTAGGGCAGATGGCGGCCCGATTCGGTGACGGTGCGCTGTTGCAGAGATCGGTCGGCCAGCAGGCGCGCCAGAGCGACGGTCTCGGGATAGGTGATCAGGTCGCGGGCGGCCGCTTGCCACCAGCTGGGATCGGCGCCCTCGGGACACGTAGCCGCCAGGCGGTTCGGCCACAGCATTTCCTCCGCGGGCCAGGACTGCTGCCACCAGGCCCCGGCGACGGCGCGCGCGACCTCGAAGGCCTGTGCCCCCACTGCCCCATGCCGTAGCAGCCGGACATGCCGCCCATGGGCCTCGACCACCTCCGGGCACCTGGCGAGGGGCACGCTCAGGCCGCTGGTGTGGGGCAGATACATGAGCCAGTACCGGTGGCGCGGGCACACACGCTGCTCGGGTGCCAGGTACCGGCGCGCGGACATGAGGCGTCCGGTGCGGGCGGACGTGCATCCGGGGCAGGCCGGGCCCCATGCGGCCACGGCCTGCTCACCGCGCATCAGCCGCCCGACCGGGCCGGCCCCGTACTTGCCGCATGGTTCTTCCCGCATCCAGGCGGGCAGAGCACGCTCCAGTACCTGTGGCTCAACGCGGCAGAGCGTGGCGATGCGGGCGCGGGCCTGGGCGTTGAGGTGGATCTCGCTGTCCGGGCACAGCATTCCGGTGAGGTTCTGCAGGCCGTCGGTCTCGGTGACGGCGGCGAGCAGGTCGCGCGGGCTGAGGTGGTAGCGGGCGGCGAGCCTGGTCAGGAACGACAGCGTCAGCTCGTCTTGGAGCGGTGCCACGCGTCCGGCCGCCCCGCTGGCCAGGGCCGTGACGAGGATGCCGGACGCTGCCGGCCGTTCGCCGCTGACAGTGGTGCTGTGGGCTCTCGTGCGAGGCGGCTGCTGATGTGCCATCGGGGCGCGTTCTAGGGCCGTCGAGTGCGGGCGGGACGGCCCTGCGCTTCGGCGGCTGCGTCGAGCTCTACCTCGCTCAGCAGCTGCTTTGTGATCCGTTCGGTGCCTTCGGTGATGGCGATCAGGGCGGCTTCGCGGATGAGGTGGGAGAGGCTGCCGATCCGTCCTGCGGTGCGGGCGTGGAGGTAGGCGGCGTGCTTGAGGAGGGTTCCGGGCCGGTGTGCGCGCAGCCTCAGCAAGTCTTCGATGGTGCGCAAGAGGTCGTCCCAGACGGCGCGGTCCTGGTCGGTCGCATACGCCAGCGGGCGGTGGCGGAAGATCTTGAAGCGGCCGGCGATCTGCGCCCCGCGCACGCCGCTGAGCAGTGAGGAGGTCTCGATGTCGATGGCGGAGTAGACGAAGGTGGCGGGGATGCGTTCGCCGAGGTATTTGAGCTGGTCGGAGGTTTCCGCGCCGGCGCGCCGCTGGGTGTCCAGAAGGTGGACGTCGTCGATGAGGACCAGCTGGGTGCCCAGTTCGCCGAGCAGGTCGCATACGGCGCTGGTGATCTGGGTCTGGTTGAGGCGGTCGGTGATGGGCATGCCGAGGAACCGGGCGAACTCGCTGACGAGCATTTTCGGGGTGGCGGCCGGCGGCACGCTGATGAAGAGCACGGGCCTGCGGTCGCCGCAGCCGGGATGCTGGCGGGCGTCGGCCAGCTGGAAGGAGCGCCCCAGCGCCATCATCGTCGTGGTCTTACCCGTCGTGGCCGGGCCGGAAATGATCAGTCCGCGGCGGGCGCCGGCCTGCTGGCGGCGGTTGACCAGCAGTAGCCGCCGTACGGCGGTGAACACGCTGTCCATGGCGGGGGTGCGCATGACAGCGAGTTCGGAGTGGTAGTCCTCGCGCTCCATCTGGGACCAGTCGGGGTCGTCGGCATCGCGTGCGGGTGCCGTGGGACGGCTGACGAAGGCGTCCCATCCTTGCCACACGGTCGGAGGGGCCAGCGGGGCGAACCCGGCGGTGTTGTTGGAGAGCTCGCTCACCATCGCAGGGATTCCTCGAAGGGGTCGTAGACCGTGACCTGGGGGCGGCGCGGAGCAGGGACGCCGGCTTCTCGCACCGGGGCGGTTGAGGAGGCGGTCGGCTGTGCACCTTCAGCCGGCCAGGTGCTCACGGAGCCGTCGTCGGTCAGGGGCTCCTCGTCGTCCTCGCCGTCGTCGAAGACGTCCTCGTTGGCCAACTGCAGCGTTTCGGCTTCCGGCTGCTGGCCGTACAGGATCCCCCACACCGCACCGCCATGGTTCGCGGCGGCGGCGCGGGCGCGGGCGGTGACGGCCTTCTCCCGGCGGCTGCCGTGCCCGGCGGCGGCGCGTTCGAGCAACTCGCGCAGGGCGAGGGCCAGGTCGTGTTCGTGCTGGGCGCGGCTGCCGTGTCGGGCGACGGTGCGCCGGATGTGCTGCCAGGTGAAGTCGGTGAACGGGGCGGTGACCAGGGTGTGGTGGATCCACGGCACCGTCTCCCAGCCCCACCCCTGCTGCGCCTGGCCAGGTTTGGGCAGGCGTACCCAGATCTGGCCGGGCGCGTGCGGGTCGTAGTGGATCTCCCACAATCCGTCCGCTGACGGTGAGTGTTCGCCGCGGTAGGGGTTGAGGGCTTTGTGGTCGTAGGTGCGGTAGTCGATGCGGATGCCGTAGTCGTTGATCTTCTGCCGCTTGATGGGCATCAGCTCGATGTAGTCATCACGTCCGAGCGGCACCGGGACGTACCCGCACACGGCGACCAGAGCGGCCCACATCTCATTCGGTGACAGGGGCCGGTGCGGCATCATCGGGTGCCGCAGCCCGTCATGGGCCCGCTCCTGCCACCCGCAGATGATCCACTCATCGAGCATCTCGGCCAGCTGGGCAAGCGTCCATACCGCCTCGCCTTCTACCCCCTGCCCGCGCTCGCCGGTGTGCGCGCCCGTGTAGCCGGCAACGTGCTGCACGAACAGCGTCTTGATCGAGGAGAAGGTGCGCTCCACGTGCCCCTTGGCGGGCCCGTTGCCCGGCGGCGCAGGCTGTACGGAAATGCCCAGCGACTCGCACGCGGCGATGAACGACGACGAGACGAACACGTTTCCCTGGTCGACCACGATGGTCTGCGGGGTGATCACCGGCCGTGCTGCGGCCCCCTCCAGCCGGGCGTCCACGCTCAGCAGCCGCTCGTAGGGGACCGCTGACGCTTGCATCGCCAGCGCGCCGGGCCAGGTGGGCCGCATCGGCGCCGGCACCATCATCTGCGCCAGCAACTGCGCCGCATCCACACTGCGGGTCCCCTTCGGGCGCAGTACGGCCGCGCAGATACTGCGGGTCGCCACGTCCAGCGCGATGGTCAGCTCGGGACGTTCCACCACCCCGTCGTCCAGCACCACGAAGGCATCCAGCACGGTGCTGTCCATCATCACCAGCTCACCCGGCGCCATCACCGTCGTCGGAACGAACGGCGGAGCCGGCCGTGCGGATCGCCAGCGGCGCTGACGGGCGCTGCCCAGCAGCCCGTGCCCGTCAGCGAGAGCGTGCACCAGCCGGTTGAACGTCGCGCTCGAGGGCAGCGGCACGACCCCCTCCCCGTGCCGCTCGGCCAGCAGCCGCTCGGTGTACACCCGCAGCCGCCCCAGCGTCCCGCTGGAGCGCTCCCGCCCGGCCTCCAGCACCTCCTGCAGAGCCGCCACCACCCGCTCGTCCGCACGCCCCAGCGCCGTCCGCGGCCGTGTGGCCCGGTGGTCCACCAGCCCCCACAGGCCGCTCTGGCGGTAACGGGCCCGCATCCGCCGCACCGTGACCGCGCTGGTGGGCATCCCCGCCGCCGACAGCTCGGCCGCCTTCGCCTCCTCCCGCTGCGCCAACGTCCGCGTACCCGGGTCGTACTCCGCCCGCAGCCCTCCCGCGCAGCCACCTTCATCCGGCCGCCCGGTCTCCACCTCCCGCACGTGCCGCTCCCAGGCAAGCGCCCGCTCCCGCACCGGCTCGGGCAGCGCCTCCAGCAAGCCCAGTGGCGCCACCCTGGGCCCACCAGGCGCATCCAGAACCTCGAACCCTGTATCGGCGAACAGCAGCGACAGCAGCAACGCCACTACCTCGCCGTTCTCGGCGACCAGCCGCGCCTGACCGCCGGTGAGGGCGGCCACCGTCCAGATCCGTCCCTCGAACCGCACCCGGCATCCCAGCTCCACCACCGGCCCGCCCGGCACCCCGCCGCGTGCCCTCACTCCGCCGCCGGCGCCCATACCGACATCCGCTCATGCATCGGCGTGCCCAGGTCCGCCGCGAGGCGTCCCACCCACAAGGCATGGAACAGCGCGGGAAGCACCAGCATCGGATCTGCGATCCTGCGTACCCCCTCCCACAGCGGCGCGGGCTCGGCGAACGCCTCCTGCAGCGCGGCGGCCAGCTGTCCTCCACCGTGATACCGCGGCTGCCGGTACCCGGCCAGCCAGGTCACGTTGCGCCGGTAGACCGGATCGACCGGCCCGAGCACCCAGTACCGCCAGCCCACCGCTGCGCAGATCTGCCCGACCGCCGATGCCAGGGACCGCTGCCGCTGCGAAAGCTCCGGCCTGGTGGTGCAATCCGCCAACACCCCCTGACCGTCGGCGAGTCGCAGCATCAGCTGCGGTGCATACGCCCGCACGCCTCCCGGCTCGCGCCATCGCAGCTCAAGCGGCCGGGCGGCCAGGCCACTGACACGGGGGTCGCGGTCGAGCAGCATCACGTGCAGCCGTATCGCCGCCGACCCGTAGTGCACCAGCCGCCCGGTGGTCGACGACCACCACCATCCCGGCGCCAGCCGCTTCCCCTTGCGGACCGGGAACGGCCTCAGCGGCGCACATTGCTCGAAGGCCACCTCACCAGCGGCCTCCGGCCACCGCAGACACCCTGCTCCCTGCCCCACCTCGGAGAACAGCACGTCAACCGGCCCCACCTCGACGGATGCCACCTTCGCCCCGTCACGCTGCGCGGCCGGGCAGGCGGCCGTGGCGCTGTCGCTCATACCCTCCACGCAAGCCGATGCATGCCAGGCACCGCAGCCGAACTTGCCGGTATCCCCCTGACGGGTCGCGGTCTTGCACTTGCCGTTGCCAGCGGCGACTGGCCTTCAACGGGGCTCACGTCCTCGTCTGCCGGCGGATCCTGACCCGTGGTCCAGCGCCGCCACGCATAGGGCGCCCCGGCGCCGGGACATACCCGAGGGCTCGCAGGCACCCCGTGGGCGGGTATCTACTCCTCCTCGTCCGTGTCCGGGCCGGCGGTGAAGGGCTCCGCCAGGACGTCGGCCGGCAGCTTCGACCACTGGGCCACGTCTTCCAGTGACACTCCGGCCTTCAGGGCGGCATCGACGGTCAGCGCCAGGACCTGTTCGATCAAGTCGGCGCTGTGGCTGAGGTGGTGCAGCAGCTGCCGGGCCACCTCGGCGGTGACACCGCTGTGCGCACCGCGCACCTGTGCCAACTGCTCTGCGGCCTCATCGACCAGGCCGGTGATCCGGATACGCCGCTCGGCGGGAACCATGGCCCGCCACCGGGTGCCCGAGCCGCCCGCCTGCCCTTCCTTGACCATCACCCGCAGCTGGGCGGCCATGGTCGCGGGCTGCTTCTCCCGCCGCAGTCGCCACGGATCCTCGACCCACCCAGACGGATGGCCGTTGTCCCGACGCCCGCGGATGACGCTGCCCGTCCAGTCACCCAGCGGGCTGCCGTGGTCGACGGAGATCAACGGTCCCAGCCAGTCGCGCCCCACCCGCTCGCCCAGCCGACGGCAGAACTGCCCGTCGGCACCCAGCGGCCGCGGCCGCTCCCCGCCGCTGTCACTCCAGGCCAGATCGGCCATCGCCGGATCCAGCAGCGCTCCGGCGACGGCCACCACCTCAGGAAAGATCGCCGCGTCCCGCCCCACGATCCGCCAGCTCTCCAGCTCCGCCCCGGCGTTGCCGCCCGCGATCCGGTGCAGGCGGCGCGGCCAGATCTCCTCTCGCTCCCAGTACAGGGCCTGCGTCCACCAGTGGGCGACCACCGCGTGCGCCCCGGCGAACACCGCCTCCGGCTCCACCCCGGCCCCCATCGCCCGCCGTACCACCGATGCCCACTGCTGCTGCGCCACCACCACCTCCGGCACACCGCGCACATCGAGGTGTTCCAGCGGCTGGTCGGCGTCCGCGTCCAGCAGCCAGCGCCCGTGCCGGACACAGACCCGCTGCCAGCGTGGCGCGTACCGCACCACGCGCACCGCCTCTCCGGTGCGCCGGGCCGTGCACAGACGGCAGCCGAACCCGGCCGGCCCCACCACCGCGCCCGCAGCACGCCACCGCGCCTGGGCCTCCTCGCCGGTGGTGATGTCAGCGTCATCCACCGAGAAGGCTGGCAAAGCGCGCGCCAGCACCTCCGGCGCGGCGCGGCACAACTCGGCCAGCACCTGCCGTCCGGCCGAATTGAGCACGAGCTCCGCATCCGCCCGCACCCCACCGCCGTCGTGCCGGGCGGGGGAGTTGCGGCATGTCCACAAGTGCAGCACGTCCCTGAGCTCCAGCCCGTAGCGGGCCGCGATGCGGTGGATCAGCGACGCGGTGGTCTCCCCGGCCAGCGGCACGGTCCGCAACGCCCCTGCTGTCACGGCTCTCCCTGGAGTTTGAACCCTGCCCGGTACGTGCCCTGGGCGCGCCGCACGAGCGGCCCCCCGGCCCTCTCATCATCCGCCGACGGCATTTCAGCGGCCAGCCCATGGCCGCTACTCCAACAGACCATCCGGCCGTTGTAGAGCAGCGACCAGACGAACCAGGCCGCCAGGCCCGGCGATCAGCGCACCCGTGACCAGTTGGCGGCCCGGAGCCGTCTCGGGGTCCTTCTCAGGCCGCGACTGGCGCCCCAGCCGCCAAATACCCAGCCCCGCCTCGGGACGCGGCGCGCGCACCCAGGACAGGAACGCCGCCCCGGGCTGCGGAGCAGGCCCCGGGGCGTACTCCGGTGCCGGAGGGATCCGGGAAGCCGGCACGGCTGGCGGCTGCTCGAACCCCTGCCCCTGCGAGTGCCGTCCGTCCTGCCTGCCCTCGGCATCCAACGCTCTACCCCCCTGACCTGCCAACCTGCTTGTTCAGCCGCTCAATCTAGCGTCGTGCATTCCCTAGGCCTGCTCGTCGGCTCGCCCGCCGACGCCAAGGACCCTTCGCTGAGCATGGGTCGGCTCCGGGCGTGAGCCCAGCACTCCTCGGGCTCGCAGCTCCTCAAGGTCAGGGAGACGGATCCCAGGGAGGGCATCGATGAGGTCGGCCTGGGAGGCACGGATGCCGTGCGCGTCCTGAGGGCCGGCGCCAAGGGCGCGGCGGGCGGTCACGCTGATCATCGTACGGCCAGCGCATCGGGTTCTCCGTGCCGCTACAAACCCCCATGGCGCGCGCGGTCATCGGTGTCCGTGATGCAGGTGAAGCCGATGCCCGCCGGGAAGGCGCGGCGATCGGCTTCACATAGGGGGTTGCGCCAACAACCCCCATTTCCCTGAGCTGCACGGTTGGAGCCAGTAGCAATCAGGGCTGACACGGTCAACTATCAACTAAATCGGCCCGTGCCTGTGATGAAGAGTCTCCCTGGAAAGGGAGGATCGAACCGATCGCAGGCGGCATGGAATTGAATCAACGCAGGTCAAAGAGCGTTGGCCCAATTGAGCTAGATGTTACGAAAGTCGGGATTGATAAAAGGGGCCGGGCTGGGGATTCGCATGTCGCATGCTAGGGCCCTGTGCAGCGCCGTGAACTGCAGCGTCAGCATCTATCATTGCCCAACGCGACCCCTCCCAGGGCAAGGAAGCTTCTTACTCATTGTGTCGGGCGTCACAGGGGCTGCTTTGGTGCGTTTGTGAGCCAATGGTCAGATCGGCTTCATTCGTGCCGTAGCGGGCTGGGACCCTAGCGGCAGCAGGTCCATGCGTGCGTTGAGAGCGCCAACTCTCGCTAGATGCACGGGTGGACAACGGTTGGAGCCGAGTAGCACCGTCCGGCGATTCTGCGGGTCGCCGGACGGTGGTTAGGGAGACCCCTATGGGCGCAAAGCCCTCCGCCGCGGCGTATACCGCGGACACCGAGCCGACGTCCTCCGCCGGCGAGGCGACCTCTACGAGTGGCCGCTTCGGCATGCCGCACGCACTCGTGATCATCGCCTGCATCGTCACTGCGGCGATCCTGGCCGAGCTGGGCATGGACGTCCGCAACGTCCTGGCCCTCCTCGCGGGGGCCGCCGGCATCGGCGCCGCGGTCGTCGTGGCGGTGGGGACCGGTGGCCGACGAGCCGGCCGGATCGGCCGCCTCGTGCGCGCCTACCTCAGCGCAGGCAACTGAGGCGCCGTCATGGGACGCCCCGAGAAGCCCGTGGACCGCACCGTCCCGGCGCGCGCGAAGCTCGCAGACTTCCTGCGCCGCCGCAAGGCCGCGGCCCGTCTGACGTATGAAGAGATGGCCGGGCTTGCGCGCGGCATGCCGTCGAAGGCGACGTTCGAGCGTGCCGCCTCCGGCACGTCCGTTCCCTCCTGGAAAACAGTCGACTCATTCATCACGCTGACCACCACTGGTGAAGAGGGATACTTCGAGGGCATCTGCGCCGCTCTGGACCATGGCCGACAGCTATGGCTCGGCGCACGCCGCGCGACCAGGGCGCCGTTCTACGTTCACAAGGCACCCGACCCGAACCTCATCGCGTCTGCGGCGGACCTCAGCCGGGCCCTGCGCCACCAGCATGTGTGGGCCGGCTACCCCACGCCCGGCGAGATGCGGCAAGCGTGCCGCCAGCCCTGGCTACTGCCCTACAGCACCACCCGCCGCATCATCAGCGGGGATATCTTGCCCGTGGACCCCGACCAGGCCATCGCCTTCCTGATGGCCTGCCACGTGATCCAACCGCTAGACGTCGAACCATGGCTCGCCGCAGCAGTCCGAGTCCTCACGCCCGGCGGTGGCACGCCAGAGAAGAAGACCATCGATCCGTGGGTCAAGGCCCACCAGGTCCTCCTCGCCCACTTCCATCTGCGCCAAAGACGACCCGCCACCCGGGCAGAGCACGACGGTTATCAATAGGCGGAAGAAGGAGCGAGAGAAGGCGGCATAATTCCGAGCAAACAGAAAACACCCCCGGAGCAGTTTCTGTGCCGGGGGTGTTGGTTTTCCTGCTACATCCGATCCGTGCCCCGTGTTGGTTACAGTGTTTGTCTGGCTGGGGTTTTTGATGCTGCCTCAGGATTCCTTGGTTCGGGGTTTGTTGACGACCGGGACCGGACCGCCGCGAAAGCTCTTTACGAGTCGTCAGGATTCGAAGAGATCGACCGCTGACACGCGGCTCCACTCGCCCGGTGACAGCGGTGCGGAGATCCCGTTCCGGGAGCCGTGATCTTTTCCAGAATCTATCCGAAGAACATTTTGAAGCACTCAGACCGTCCCCTGCACAGCAGAACTGGCCTCCCGACCATCTGCCACTCTGACGCCCAGTCACCAGCTTTTCCCAACCCCGCCCCTGCTGTCAGCCCGGGCCGTCAGGCCCGTAATCGGGTCGCGCGAAGCGTGGCACGCCCGGTGACGCTCCGCGTCACCGGTGGCTGGAGCGCAGCGGAGGCCATCAGCCGGCCGAGGGCCGGCTCATGCCCCGCAACGCGGGGAGTGCTGCTCCCTACCCGCTGCGCTGGGAGCAGCAACGAGACT
>NZ_JBEPBF010000185.1:0-14931 GCF_040298985.1 Streptomyces sp. NPDC001093
GCCGAGGCCGCGCGCACCATGGCACAGGAGGGGGTCAAGAGGCTGCCGGTCGTGGACGACGCCGGGCTGCTGGCGGGCATCGTCAGCCGCGCCGATCTGCTCAAGGTCTTCCTGCGCGACGACGACGACATCGCCGAGGAGGTCCGGCACGAGATCGTGGCGTACCTCTTCCCGCCGCCCGCCTCGGTCATCCAGGTGGAAGTGCACGACGGAGTCGTCACGCTGACGGGCCGGATCCGCGACACCGCCCTGGTCCCGGTGGCCGCGCACCTGGTGCGGGCCGTGGAGGGCGTGGTGGACGTGCAGTTCGACCTCGCACCCGCCTGCCACGGAGTGACCGGGGCCGGCCGGCCCTAGCCACGGACCTTCACGGAGCGGAACCCGATCCGGTGTTCCTGCTGCCGCCCGGGCCGGCGAGCCTGTCGCCGCGCGAACGAAGCCGGGAGTCCAGCGCCGGGTCCAGGCGGCGGTCCTCGCGTCCCACCTGGAGCCGCGGAACTCCAGAGCCCCGGGGCACGATGATCGCGCAGCCGCCCATCAGATCGGCCGCCGTCTCGCCGCGCGCCTTGCTGTGCCGCCGCAGCTCCCGGAGCCCGCCGACCCGCCCGGGCCGGTCACCGGAGACGATTCCCACCACACGATGCTTACGTCCACCACCGGGACCGCTCCGACGTGCTCACGCGCGAGGGGTGGGACGACAAGGTACGACGGGCTCCCAGGGAGCCCGTCGGTGTGTCAGCCGCCGTGCCTGATCTCGATGTGTTTGGCCTCCGCCTTCTCGGAGCCCAGGCCCACGCTGACGGTCAGCATGCCGTCCTTGTAGTCGGCCGTGACGTCGTCCTCGTCGGCGCCGGGCGGCAGGGTCACGCTGCGGCTCATCGCGCCGTACCGGATCTCGCTGTGGTTCTTGTCCGCGTCCCGTTCGGTGCGCTCGGCCTTGACCGTGAGAACGCCGTCGCCGATGACGACGTCGATGTCCTCGGCAGACATGCCCGGAAGCTCGGCGCGCATGACGTAACGGTCGTTCTCTGTGTAGTCCTCGATACGGAACGAGGGCATCGCGAACCTGCTCGGAATGGTCTCGAACCAGTCGGGCATGTCCGGGAAGGGGATCCTCTGCCTGCGGGTGAGTGTGCCCATGGCCGTACCTCCTCGGTCTTCTCCTGCCTCCAGTCCAGCACGCCCCGGGTTCCCGTGCTGAGGCCGAACAGCCCCCGTCATGGGTCCTCAAAGTCCCTTTTACCCCTGTCGGGCGCGCTCAGACTGGTGACGGGGGAACGACCACACACGGCGGCGATCACCATGTCCGACGTCACGACCACCGACCTCTACGAAGTGACCATGGCCCTGTCCTACCTGCGGGAGGGCATGCGGGCACCGGCCACCTTCAGCCTGTTCGTGCGTGATCTCCCGCCCGGCCGGGGCTTCCTGGTCGCCGCAGGTCTGGAGCCCGCCCTGGACTTCCTGGCCGGATACCGCGTCGAACGGGAGGACGTCGAGGAGTTCGCGGCGGCCCTGCACCGCCCGGTGCGGGACCTGGAACCGCTCCTCGGCCTGGCCTTCGAGGGCGAGGTGCGCGCCGTGCCCGAGGGGCACACGGTGTGCGCCGGGGAGCCGTTGCTGGAGGTGACGGCACCGCTGCCGCAGGCCCAGCTCGTCGAGACGTACCTGCTGAACCAGGTGTGTCACCAGACGGTGGTGGCGTCGAAGGCGGCACGCTGTGTGCTGGCCGCGGGCGGGCGGCACGTGGTGGACTTCTCCCTGCGCCGCACGCACGGCCCGTGGGCCGGTCTGCAGGCGGCCCGCCTCGGTGCTCTGGTCGGCTTCGCCGGCACGAGCAACGTCGCCGCGGCGACGGCCCTGGGCCTTCCCGCATCGGGCACCATGGCGCACTCCTACATCGAGACGTTCCGCGACGAGGAGGAGGCCTTCCGGGCCTTCGCGCGCTGCCATCCCGGCCCCGTCACCTTCCTCGTGGACACGTACGACACCGAGGCGGGCGTCCGCATCGCGGCCCGGGTCCTGAACGACCTGCGGCGCGGCCCCGGCTGTGCGATCCGCCTGGACAGCGGCGACCTCGACACCCTCGCGCGCCGGTCGCGGGCCCTCCTGGACGCCGCCGGGCTGACCGACGTACGGATCGTGGCCAGCGGCGGACTGGACGAGTACGGCGTGGCCCGGCTGGTGGGCTCCGGCGCCCCGATCGACGTGTACGCCGTGGGCACGCGGGTCGGCGTGGCCGCGGACGCCCCCTACCTGGACGCGGCGTACAAACTCGTGGAGTACGACGGGCGGCCCGTGATGAAGCTGTCCTCGGCGAAGGTCACGGCCCCCGGCCGCAAGCAGGTCCACCGGCGTGCCGGACACCCGGATGTCATCGCCCTGGCCGGGGAGGAACCGCCGGACTCGGCGCGTCCGCTGCTGCACACGGTCATGTCCGGCGGGCGGCGGACGGGCCCGCCGGACCGCTGGCAGGACGCGCGCGAGCGCTTCCGCGAGGACATCGCCGGTCTGCCGGCCTCCGCCCGTCGGATCGAGGACCCCGAACCGGTCCGGGCGACCCGCTCACGGGCGCTGGACGAACTGACCATGAAGGTACGCGTGGACATCGGGGCCCGGATCCTCTCGCCCGACACGACGGCCCGGACCGCCGGGTGACTCCGGGGGCGGCTGAGGCCGACCCGCCCGAGGCGGGGACCAACGGCCCCTGGCAGCAGGTGCGGCGCGCGACTTGCATGGGACCGGATGGCGGCGTCAGCACCGTGGCACGGGCAGGCGGCGGCACACTCCGCGCCACCGCGCCACCGCGCCACCGCGCCACCGCGCCACCGCGCCACCGCGCCACCGCGGCAAGGAGGCGAGGACCATGACCACGCCCGAACGGGGACAGCGAACCGACCGGGTCGCACCGCCGGCACGCCCCGGCGAGAGCGCCGCCCCCATGCGCGCCCGCGTCGGCGACGAGATCGTCGTCCGCGGCACCACGGCCGGTGCAGTCACCCGGGACGGCGAGGTCGTCGGCGTCCACCATCCCGCCGCGGCCCACGGGCTGTCCGCGGCCGCCGGGCCGGAGACTGGAGGCGATCATGTCCTCGCCGAGTGAGCGCCGGCCGATCGTGGTCGGTGTGGAGGCCGATCCCACCCGGCGCACGGCGCTGGCCTGGGCGGCCGACGAGGCGGCCCGCCGAGGAGTGCCGCTCCGGCCGGTCCGCGCCGAGGGCGTGCCGACCAGGGGGCAACGGGGGCCGGACGTCCCGCCGTCCTGGCAGGAGTGGAACGAGGGGCTGCACCGGAGCGGAAAGCAACTCCTCGCCGAGGCCGTGGACTTCGTCGCGGCCCGGCATCCCGCGGTCGAGGTGGACGCCGTACTCGCCGAAGGCGACCCCGTGTGGGTGCTGGGCGAGGAGAGCCGCACCGCCACGGCCGTCGTGCTGGGCTCGGAACACCTCAGCCGAACCCAGGAGGTGTTCGGCTCCGCCGCGGTCGCCCTGCCCCTGATGGCCCGGGCGCACTGCCCGGTCGTGGTCGTCCCGGAAGCGGAACACGTTCCCGAGGAGGCGGCGTTCTATGTCGTCGGCGTCGACGGCAGCGAGCACTCGGCCGCCGCCGTGGACCTGGCCTTCGAGGAGGCTTCCCTGCGCGGCGCCGAGGTGCGGGCCCTGTACGTATGGCAGCCGGGACCGCTGAGGATCTTCGACGAGCACGGAGCCCAGCAGGAGTGCCGGCGACTGCTCTCGGAGACCGTGGCGGGCCGCAACACCCGCTACCCGGACGTGGAGCTGCGGCACGAACTGGTCGTCGGGCATCCGGTCCAGGCGCTCACCGAAGCCTCCGCCCACGCACTGGGCCTGGTGGTGGGCACACGAGGGCACGGCGGCTTCACGGGGATGCTGCTGGGCTCGGTCAGCCAGGGAGTGCTGCACTACGCCCAGTGCTCTGTCCTCGTCGTTCCGCCTGCGCGGGCCTGAACGTAGGCGCGCCAATAGCGCACCTGGCGTGGTGCAGCACCGTACGCCCCACGCGCCCCGGTTCGAGTGCGCCCCGTCCGGGGAGACGGCGGGACATTCGGCCCTGCGGCAGCGGTCGTCGTCCGCGGAGCCCGGCACGAGGGGCCCACCGGCCCCCGGGTCGGGCCCGGGCGGCCCTGCCCCGGACAGCGAGCGCCATCCAGGCTGGAGACAGGACCCGGTATGCCGTCCCGGATCCAGGTGCGGCTCGTCACCGCGGGCGACGGCCGGGCCCGCGACCCCAGGGAGGCCATCGTGATCACGCCACCCCTCGCCACGCCCGACATCACCGCCCTCGTGGCCGATGCCACGGCGGCCCCCTCACTGCACAACGCCCAGCCCTGGAGGTTCCACTACCGGCGCGACAGCGGGATCCTGCGCCTCTACGCCGACCTGGAGCGCGCCCTGCCGCACACGGATCCCGACAACCGCGGCCTGTACCTCGGCTGCGGCGCGGCGCTTCTCAACCTGCGCGTGGCCGCCGCCGCGGCCGGCCGGGATCCGGTGGTCCGGCTGCTGCCCGATCCGGCCGATCCGGCGCTGCTGGCCGAACTGGGCCTCGGCGGCCCGGCCCGTCCCGACGAGGCACTCGCCGCACTGCGGCCGGCGATCCGCCGCCGGCACTCCAGCCGTCATCCCTACCGCGAGGAGGAGATACCGGGCGTGCTGAAGGACCGGTTGCGCGAGGCGGCCCGCGCCGAGGGAGCGGAACTGCTCTTCCCGGGGCCCTGGCATGTGGCGCTGCTGCTGGAGCTGGTGGGGGATGCAGAGGGCCGGGAGGCCGTGGATCCCGGTGTACGGGGTGAGACGGCACGCTGGACCAGAACGGAACCGACGGGCGGCGCCGAGGCCTCGGACGGCATCCCGGCCGAGGCGTTGGGGCCCCGCAGCCGCCGGACCGCCGCTGGTGTACGCGATTTCGCCGCGGGACGCGCAGTGCCCGGTCGCAGCTGGGCGGCCTTCGAACGCCACCCCCAGATCGCCCTGCTCGGCACCGCCCACGACCGGCCGGTGGACTGGTTGTGCGCGGGTCAGGCGCTGGAGCGGGTCCTGTTGCGGGCCACGACGGACGGGCTGGTCGCCTCGCTGACGTCCCAGCCCCTGGAATGGGGCGCGTTGCGGTGGGCGGTCCGTGACCCCGTCTCGGCCATGGCTCACGTGCAGATGGTCATCCGGCTCGGCTACGGGCCCGAAGGCCGTCCGAGTCCCCGCCGGCCCGTCGCCGACGTGCTGGACGTCGTATGAGACGGCGACGCCCACGGGCGTCGGACCCGGGGGAGAGGCCGGGTGAAGGTGTCCGAGGTGATGACCGCTCCCGCGGTGGCCGTGCCACGGAACCGACCGCGACACAGCGGTGCGCGGGCTCGGCGGGGGGCTGCCACCGACCACGGCGGTCGGAGCGGTGATGTCGGCGGGGGTGGTCGCGGTCGACGCCGCGGACGACGCCCAGGCGGCCTGTCGCACCTTCCGCCGCATCGGCGTACGCCGCCTGCCGGTGCTGGACGGAGACCTCCTGGTGGGCGTGGTGACGCTCGACGACCTCCTGCTGGACCGCGACGACGGTGCTCCAGGAGCGCACGAGCGGGTTACCGGCTGGGCGGACCGCAGGAGGCACCACCCACCCCGGCGGGCTCGTGGTCCTGCAGGACGGGGCCCCGGTCAGCAGGTCGCTGCCCGAGGGAGCGGGTCACTGCTGCTCAGCGCGCACGATCACCACCGGGCAGCTCGCGTGCTGCGAGACATGCTGGCTGACCGAGCCGAGCAGGGCGGCGGCGAACCCGCCCCTGCCCCGGCTGCCGACGACGAGGAGTTCCGCTCCCTCGGCGGCCCGCAGCAGCACGTCGGCGGCATTGCCGTGCACCACATGGCTGCGGACCGAGCCGCTCGCGTCCGCGCCGAGCACGTCGGTCAGCTCCTTGTGCATCCGCTGCCGGGTCTCCTCCTCGTCGAGGTCCATGTCCACGGCGGGCGCCGACCACCCGTACAGCCCCGGCAGCTCCCACACCGCGACCGCGTCCACGGTGGCGCCGACGAGGCCCGCGTACCGGACGGCCCAGCGCAGGGCCTCGTACGAGGACGGCGATCCGTCGACACCGACGACCACCCGGGGCCCGGAGGCATCCCTGTCCATGTGTCCCACCTCTCCTACGGCTCTCCCACCCCGTCGATCGGCCCCGTTCGTTTCCACGCTGCACGCGCTCCCGCCATCTCGCCAGGGCAACGCGACCGGGGCGCTGCGGTCGGCGCAGCCGGCGGGCATCGAGGCCCCCGCGTTGTGCCGTCCGAGGGCGATCCTGCGAGAAAAGGACGATGATGTCTGAGGGGTGAGTGCTCATGCAGGCGAACGTCGTCGACGTACTGCTCCTCATGTCGCGGGAAGAGCCATGAGCAAGGGGGCGCCGGCCCGGCCGCGGGCCGAGGCGGCGGGCTGCGGTTCCCGGCTGCCGTCGCGCAGGACGGCGCGGACCGCCGTCGTGCGCAGGGCCTCGTCGACGAAGGGCGACTGGATGCTGTTGCCCGGGGGCTCCTGGCGGCACGTCGAGACGATCAGAGTGCGCAGTCTGTTCGGCTGAGAGCGGAGCGGCGTGCGCCACCGCTGCTCACGTCTGCTGGGGCACGATCGCGACCGGACACTGAGCGTGATGCAGCAGCGTGTGGCCCACCCGGCCGAGCTGGAGGCCGAGGTGTCCCGTCCGGCGGCGGGTACCGATGACCACGAGGTCCGCGGCCGCCGACCGGTTCACCAGGACCTTGCTCGCGGGACCCTCGAGCACCGAGCGGTGGGTCCGCACGCGCGGATACTCGGCGATCGGCTCACGGAGCGCCGCATCGAGCAGCGCGGCGGCCGACGCGTCGGCCGGCTCTTCCGCCCGGCTCCGCTCACCGCCCGCCTCGAAGGCAGGGTGGCGCCAGGCACGTACGACGTCCAGGATGCTGCCCCGCACGTCGGCCTCACGGAAGGCGAACCGAAGGGCCTCGGAGCCCGTGTCCGCGTCCCCGAGGCCGAGCAGGATCCGTCCGTGCGTACCGGTCAGACCCGCCCGATCACCTCGGACCACGACCACGGGGCAGTGTGCCCGGGCCGCGACGGCCAGACCGACCGAGCCGAGCAGCAGTCCCTTGAGCCGGCCGCGCCCGCGTGAGCCCGTCACCACCGCGAAGGCGGCGTCGCCCTCGCGCACGAGAGCGGTCGCGGCGTCCTCCGGGACGACCTCGGTGGTGACCTTCACATCGGGGTTGTGCCGCTCGGCGCGCTCGGCCGCGCAGGCCACGATGTGCTTGGCCGGCACCCGCTCGGAGGGACGACCGATGCCGGTCCCCGGCAGCGCGCCCTCGTAACGCTCCCAGAGGGAGCCGTGGACGAACCGCAGCGGCACGCCGTGCCGGACGGCTTCGTCCACGGCCCAGTCGACCGCGAGCAGACACGAGTCCGATCCGTCCACGCCCACCACCAGAGGAGGTGCCATCGTCCCCACCACCTTTCCCGGGCTGCCGGCGAGTCCCGCGACACACAGGGGGCCCAACCTCACGTTGCATCCGCTCCGGGCGGGGCACGAGGGCCCTTCGGCTCTTTCCGTGCGTCAGGGCAGCGGTCAGTCGCGGCGCAGTGCGGCGAGTGTCGCGGCGAGGTCCGCCGGGCGGGGGCGGTTGTGCGGCAGCCTGCCCAGTACGGCGGCCATGCCGCAGGTGTCGGTGAGCGCGGAGAGGACGAGACCGCCCGCGATGCCGGCCGAGAGGATCTGGAAGGCCGGATGCACCAGCAGGCCGAGGAGCAGGCCCACAAGTACGACCGTGCCCGCCGTGAAGCGCACCTGTCGCTCCATGCTCCAGCCGGCCCGGGTGTCGCAGGCGGCCGGCCGGTGCAGTTCGTGTCCTCCGCCGGCCCAGGCACGGGTGCCGCCGGTGAGGCTGGCCGTCGGGATGCCCTCCTGGGCCAGCAGCCTGCACGCGTTCTCCGAGCGGGCGCCGGAGGCGCACACCACGAGGACGTCGCCGCGTCCGGCGGCATGCCGTATCTCGGACAGCGCGCGCCGGACCTGGTCCAGAGGGATGTTGAGGGCACCGGGGAGGTGGCCGGAGGCGTACTCGCCGGGGGTGCGCACGTCGATGACGGTGAGGTCGTCCAGCCGGGCGCGGGCCTGCTCGGTGTCGAGGATGAGGGGGGTGGTGGTCATGGCAGATGTGATCCTTGATGGTCGCCGCCGTCCCTGACCGGGACGTACAGTACCCCTAGGGGTATTTTTTCCGAGGAGTGATCGTGGAACTGGAGCTTGAGGGCGCGTCCCTGAGATCCGTGCTGAACCGGCTGCGGCGTGCGCAGGGCCAGATCGCCGGCGTGATCCGGATGATCGAGGAGGGGCGGGACTGCGAGGACGTCATCACGCAGCTGGCCGCCGCCTCACGGGCACTCGACCGGGCCGGGTTCGCGATCATCGCCACCGGCCTGCAGCAGTGCGTGGCCGACATCGAATCGGGCCGCAAGAACGGTGAGGACACGGAGGCGATGCGCGCGCGGCTGGAGAAGCTGTTCCTCTCGCTCGCGTAGGGCATGCGGGGCAGCGGGCGCCACAGCCGCGCGAGCGCGGTCGCTTGCTCATCCCACCACCGCGTCGACCAGCATGAAGCCGGCCACCGCCAGCAGGACGACAGCGAAGACCCGCTGCAGGGTGTGCCCGGACAGCTTCGCCGACAGGCGCTTGCCGTCCCAGGCGCCCAGGATCGCCGCCCCGGCGAACGGCCCGATGACGGACCAGTCGAGGCCGTCGGCCGTACCGGCGCGCATCGCCAGGGCGGCCAGCGAGTTGACGGTGATGACGAGCAGGCTGGTGCCCACGGCCGCCCGCATCCGCATGCCGAGGACGCCGACCAGCGCGGGGACCGCGAGGAAGCCGCCGCCCACGCCGAGCACGCCGGTGACCGCGCCCAGACCGGCACCGGCGGCCGCCGCCCGGCCCGGCCGTACCCGGACGGCGCTGTCCGCGTCCGGGCGGGGCCTGAGCATGCGTACCGCGGCGGCGGCCGCCACCACGGCGAAGGCCACGGTCAGCGCCGCCGCCGGCAGACGCCCGGCGAGCGCGCCGCCCAGCATGGCCGGGCCGATCCCGGCCGCCGCGAACAGCAGCCCCGTACGCCAGCGGACGTGCCCGTCGCGGGCGTGCGCGGACAGGGCGGTGGCGGAGGTGACGCTGACGATCACCAGGCTGGCCGTGGTGGCCGCGACCGGGGTGAAGCCGAGCAGATAGATCAGGGCGGGTACGGCCAGCACACTGCCGCCGCCGCCCAGGGCGCCGAGCGCCAGGCCGATGACGGCCCCGGCGATCAGCGCGAGGAGCACAGCGCTCACGCGACGGTCCCGTTCCCGCCTCGCGTGTCCACGACCGGCAGTCCCGCCCGGGCCCACTCCTGCATGCCGCCCATGACGTCGACGGCCTCGACGCCCCTGGCCCGCAGCAGTTCGGCGGCCCGCTGGGAGCGACGGCCCGAGCGGCAGATCACGATGACCGGCCCCGCCTGCGCCTCGGCGGGAAGCCCGGCACCGGCGGCGAGTGCGGCGAGGGTCAGGTGCACGGCGCCGGGGGCGTGTCCGGCCTGCCACTCGTCGGCTTCGCGTATGTCGAGCAACACGGAGGTCGCGCTGTTCCCGGCCGCCCGCGCGTGCACGGTGCGGACGGCGGCCTCCCGCACGGTCACCCGCGCCGGGCCGCCCTGGCCGCGTTGGAAGAGGCTCATCCTGGTCCTGTTCGTCATCTTCGCCTTCTTCGACTTCTCGGTTGTGATGCCTGGCGGCGGACGCCGTCAGGCGGTGCGGACGGTGAGCCCGGCCCTCTCGGCCGAGTCGAAGCGGTCGTCGACCGCGACGACGTCACGGCCGGCCGCGTCCAGCAGGGAGGCGGCGATGGCGGCGCGCACGCCGCCGGCGCAGTGCACCCACACCTGACCGCCGGGGACCTCGTGGAGGCGGTCGCGCAGGGTGTGCACGGGGATGTGGACCGAGCCCGCGACATGGCCCGACGCCCGCTCCGAGTCCCGGCGGACGTCCAGCACGACGATGCCGTCCCCGGGGTGCTCCGCGAGGTCGGCGAACGTGGCCCGCGGGAAGGAGGCGAGAGCCTCGCCCTCCCGTGCCCAGCGCGAGGGCTCCCCGACGGCCGCGGCGGCCGGGCGGTCGATGCCGACCCGGGCCAACTCGCGCTGGGCGGCGGCCAGTTGCCCGGCGGACTCGGCGAGCAGGGTCACCGGCTTGCCCCACGGGACCAGCCAGGCCAGGTAGGTGGCGAGCTGTCCCTCGGCCTCGAAGTTGAACGAACCGGCGACGTGCCCTTCGGCGAAGGCGATCCGGTTGCGCAGGTCGACCACCCACTCCCCGGCGGCGAGCCGGCCGGCGATCTCGTCGGCGTCCGCGAGGGCGGGCGGGGTCAGGTCGAGGGGCGCGGGCCCCGCGGCGTTGGCCGGGCCCATGTGGGCGTAGTACGCGGGAACGTCGTCCAGACCGGCGAGCAGGTCGGCGACGAAGCCGTCCACGTCCCGGGTCAGGGCGGTGTTGGACGCCTTCTCCTTGCCGATCGTGGTGGACACGCCCTCCGCCCGGCCCGCCGAGCAGAAGCTGCCGAAGCCGTGCGTGGGCAGCACGGTGGCCTCGTCGGGCAGTTCAGTGGCCAGGCGGTGCGCGGAGGCGTGCTGGGCCCGGGCGAGGTCTTCCGTCAACCGTGGTTCGACCAGGTCGGGCCGGCCGACGGTGCCGATCAGCAGGGAGCCGCCGGTGAACACGGCGACGGCCGTGCCGTTCTCCTCCAGCGCGTAGGAGGTGTGGTGCGGGGTGTGGCCGGGCGTCGCTATCGCGCGCAGCACCAGTCCGGCGCCGGCGTCGATCTCGTGGTGGTCGCCGTCGTCCACCGGTACGCGCTCGTACGAGACCCGGGCCGCTGCGGGGACGAGGTAGGCGGCGCCCGTGATGCGGGCCAACTCCAGTCCGCCGGTGACGTAGTCGTTGTGGAGGTGGGTCTCGACGACGTGGGATATCCGCACCCCGCGCCGTGCGGCGGCGGCGATCACCCGGTCGATGTCACGAGGCGGGTCGACCACCACGGCCGTCCGTTCGCCGCCCGCCAGATAGCTGCGGTTGCCGAGCCCGGCCACCTCGATCGTGTCGACGAAGAACACGGGAACTCCTTTCCAGTTACCCCCCGGGGTATATTTCGACGGTAGCATGAGTACCCCGGGGGGTATTTTGGGGGTGTGGGAAAGCCCCTGAGACACCGGCCGACCGCACCGCCGTACAGGCCCTCGACCCGGGCCCGCGCAGCGCGAGCCGTGCGGACGCCGTCCCTCCAGAGGGGTTCGTATTACCCCAGTCGGAGCTGGTCACCCGGCCGGTGCCGAGCGGCGGACGGACGCTGTACGGGGTGGAGGGACGCCGTACGGGCGGCGGACCTCAGCCCCAGCCGGGCCGAAGGGACGCCTTGCGGGCGGGCGTGGCCCGAACGGCCCTGTCCGGTACCCGGCGGTCCGCCCGAGGGTGGGTGCTGTGCCCGCCCGGGTACAGCTCACGCCCGATCGCCGTCCGATCCGGAAGGAACCCCGATGTCCGTCGACACGCAGCAGACGCCCGCAGGGCTCACGGACGAGGAGCTCGCCACGCTGGACGCACACTGGCGCGCCGCGAACTACCTCTCCGTCGGCCAGATCTACCTCATGGCCAACCCCTTGCTGACCGAACCGCTGCGCCCCGAGCACGTCAAGCCGCGCCTGCTCGGCCACTGGGGCACCTCACCCGGCCTCAACCTCGTGCACACCCACCTCAACCGCCTCATCAGGGCCCGCGGCCTGAACGCCCTGTGCATCTGGGGACCGGGTCACGGGGGCCCCGCCGTCCTGGCCAACTCCTGGCTGGAGGGGTCGTACACGGAGACCTATCCGGACGTCACCCGGGACGCGGCGGGCATGGCCCGGCTGTTCAAGCAGTTCTCCTTCCCCGGCGGCGTGCCGAGCCACGTCGCGCCGGAGACGCCGGGCTCGATCCACGAGGGAGGCGAACTCGGCTACTCCCTCTCGCACGCCTACGGCGCCGCACTGGACAACCCGGACCTGCTGGTCGCCTGCGTGATCGGCGACGGCGAGGCGGAGACCGGGCCGCTGGCCGCGTCCTGGCACTCCAACAAGTTCCTCGACCCGGTCGACGACGGCGCCGTCCTGCCGGTCCTGCACCTCAACGGCTACAAGATCGCCAATCCGACCGTGCTGTCCCGGCTCCCCGAGACGGAACTCGACGACCTGCTCAGGGGCTACGGCCACGAGCCGATCCATGTCACCGGCGACGACCCGGCGGCCGTACACCGCGCGATGGCCGGGGCCATGGACACCGCCGTCGACCGCATCACCGCCCTGCAGCGGGCCGCCCGGGAGGACGGGGCCACGGACCGGCCCCGCTGGCCGGTGATCGTGCTGCGCACCCCGAAGGGCTGGACCGGCCCGGCCGAGGTCGACGGGCTGCCGGTGGAGGGCACCTGGCGCTCCCACCAGGTGCCGCTCGCCGCCGTCCGGGACAACCCCGAGCACCTGCGGCAGCTGGAGCAGTGGCTCCGGTCGTACCGTCCCGAGGAACTGTTCGACGAGCACGGCGTCCCGCGCCCGGACGTGCTCGCCTGCATCCCCGAGGGGGCCCGGCGGCTCGGGGCCACCCCGCACGCCAACGGCGGACTCCTGGTGCGCGAGCTGCCCCTGCCGCCCCTGGAGAAGTACGCCGTGCAGGTCGACAAGCCCGGCGCCACCCTGCACGAGCCGACCCGTGTCCTCGGCGACCTGCTCCGGGACGTCATGGCGGCCACCGCCGACCGCCGTGACTTCCGCCTGGTCGGCCCCGACGAGACCGCCTCCAACCGGCTGCAGGCCGTCTACGGCGCCAGCGGCAAGGCCTGGCAGGCCGCGACCCTCCCGGTCGACGAGCACCTCGACCGGCACGGGCGGGTCATGGAGATCCTCTCCGAACACACCTGCCAGGGCTGGCTGGAGGGCTACCTCCTCACCGGCCGGCACGGGCTGTTCTCCTGCTACGAGGCGTTCGTGCACATCGTCGACTCGATGGTCAACCAGCACATCAAATGGCTGCGCACCACGCGCCGCCTGCCCTGGCGCGCCCCCATCGCCTCCCTCAACTACCTGCTCACCTCGCACGTGTGGCGGCAGGACCACAACGGCTTCTCCCACCAGGATCCCGGCTTCGTCGACCACATCCTCAACAAGAGCCCCGAGGCGGTGCGGGTCTACCTGCCGCCGGACACCAACACCCTGCTGTCGGTGGCCGACCACGTGCTGCGCAGCCGCGACTACGTCAACGTCGTCGTCGCCGGCAAACAGCCCTGCTTCGACTGGCTGCCGATGGAAGAGGCCACGGTGCACTGCGCGCGCGGCGCGGGCATCTGGGAGTGGGCCGGCACCGAGGACGGTACCCGCGAGCCCGACGTGGTCCTGGGCTGCGCGGGCGACGTGCCCACACAGGAGGTGCTGGCGGCGGCCCAGTTGCTGCGCAGGGAACTGCCCGAGCTGGTGGTGCGTGTGGTGAACGTCGTCGACATCGCCCGGCTGTTGCCGAGCGAGGAACACCCGCACGGGATGAGCGACTTCGAGTACGACGGACTCTTCACCGCCGACAAGCCCGTCATCTTCGCCTACCACGGCTATCCGTGGCTGATCCACCGCCTCGCCTACCGCCGCACCGGGCACCGCCACCTGCACGTGCGCGGCTACAAGGAGATCGGCACCACCACGACGCCGTTCGACATGGTGGTCCGCAACGACCTGGACCGCTACCGCCTCGTGATGGACGTGATCGACCGCGTCCCCGGTCTGGCGGTGCGGGCGGCCGCCGTGCGTCAGCGGATGGCGGACGCCCGGCAGCGCCACCAGGTATGGATCCGCGAGCACGGCATGGACCTGCCCGAGGTGGCCGACTGGGCGTGGGACGGCTGAACCGGTCCGGGACCCCGGTGTGCCCCCGCCCCGGACCGTGGCGGGGGCGGATTCACAGGTGCGCCGCGTGGTCGGGGACGTACGTCTGCAGATCGCGCGGCGGCCGTTCGTAGCCGCTGGACGGCGGCCGCTCCGGCAGCTCCAGCACCGGTGGCGGCACCTCGTGGTAGGGGACGGACGACAGCAGGTGGGCCATCATGTTCAGCCGGGCACGCCGCTTGTCGTCGCTCTCCACGACGTACCAGGGCGCCTCGGCGATGTCGGTGTGCACCATCATCTCGTCCTTCGCCCGGGAGTACGCCTCCCAACGGGTGATCGACTCCAGGTCCATCGGCGACAGCTTCCAGCGCCGCAGCGGATCCTGCAGCCGGCGCTGGAAGCGCTCCTGCTGTACGGCGTCGCTCACCGAGAACCAGTACTTGCGCAGCAGGATCCCGTCCTCGACCAGCATCCGCTCGAAGATCGGGCACTGGCGCAGGAACAGCTGGTGCTCTTCCTTGGTGCAGAAGCCCATGACGCGCTCGACGCCGGCCCGGTTGTACCAGGACCGGTCGAAGAGCACGATCTCCCCGGCGGCCGGCAGATGCTCGACGTACCGCTGGAAGTACCACTGGGTGCGCTCGCGCTCCGTCGGCTTGGGCAGCGCCACGATCCGGGCGACACGGGGGTTGAGATACTGGGTGACCCGCTGGATGGCGCCGCCCTTGCCGGCCGCGTCCCGCCCCTCGAAGACGACGACCAGCCGGGCGCCCTCGGCGCGCACCCACTCCTGCAGCTTGACCAACTCGATCTGCAGCCGCAGCAGTTCGGCCTCGTACGTCTTGCGAGAGAGCGTCTCCGCGTTCTTGTCCGTCATACGGTCATTCTCTCCCGGCCCGCCTGCCTCCGCGGGGCGGTCGGGCCGGGTGTTCCGGCGTCCCCGGGCGGCCCGGCCGTACGGCTCGACCGCGTGGTCCGG
>NZ_JBEPBF010000186.1:0-14192 GCF_040298985.1 Streptomyces sp. NPDC001093
CTCCCGGTGGGCCGCGTCCGTCAGCGCCTCCGCGCGCAGGGCGGCCGCCCTGCGCAGCGCCGCGACCGCCGGGTCGGCCGGGTCGCCGCTCTCGCCGCGGGCCGCCGCGAGGACGTCCTCGACCGTGGTCAGACCGCCCAGTTCGGCGCGCAGCGGCCGGCCCAGACGGGTGACGGCGCCCTCCTCGCGGGAGCGTTCCCGGCAGTGGAAGGCCAGTTCGCACGCGGACAGGCACTCGGGCGCGTACGTCGCCGGAACCGCCTCGACGGCCGCCGTCAGCTCCTCGGCACTCCGGTCGGGCGCGAAGCACGTGCCCTCGGGCAGGGTCCCGGCGATCTCCTCGATCCGGGTGAGCCGGGCCAGCTGGCGGGCGGTGACCGCGCGCTGCTTGCGGATGTCGACGGCGGATGCCGCGGGCAGGTTGGAGAAGTCCTTCGGGCACACGAGCAGGATCCGGTGATGCACGCGCGGCGCCCCCTCGGCACCGGCGGCCCCCTCCGGCTCCGCGCCGAGCCGTCCCGCCACCTCCTCCAGGGCCAGCACGTACACCGCCGCCTGCCGGGCCGCCGCGCCGACCTTCGCCGGGTCCGCCGAACCGTCCAGCATCGGGAAGGACTTGATCTCCACCACCGACCAGCTGCCGTCCGGGTGCACCACCACCGCGTCCGGCTCCAGGAAGGCGAGCGAGCCGGCCACGTCCAGGGCGAGCATCGGGTGGTCCAGCAGGGTCCAGCCGCCCGCCCGCGTGGCCTCGCGCAGCGCCAGCGCCGTACGGGCCGTCCGCCCCTCGGGGCCGTGCGCCGTCAGGTCGGGTACGGCGGCCCCCTGGGGCGGTTCGGCGCCCGGATCCAGCCGGGCGTGCGCCAGCCGCAGCAGTGCCGCGCCGCCGTCCGCCTTCACCTTCGTCTCGAACGCGTTCCCCCGGGTCAGCGCGAACTGCGACTGCCCGAATCCGGACGGCGCGCCCAGCGCGCTCGCCAGCCGTGCCTTGTCGACCCCGGCGCCGTCCAGGATCGCCCGCCGCGCGCACCCGGGGTTCGCGGCGAGTGCCGCGAGGGCGCGCGCGTCCAGGGCCTTGGCCGGTACGTCGGGACCGCGCAGCTCAGCGAGCCGGTGCCGCAGCCCCTTCTCCCGCGTCGCGGGGGGAGGCGTCGGGTTCGGCCCCGGCGTCGAGCTGCGACTCGCGCTGCCGTGGAATTCGCTCACCCGCGGAAGTCTGGCATCCGGCACTGACAATCGGGGAACCCGTGCCGTCCGTGACCGGTGTGCGGCGCGGGAACAGGCGGGCCCGGACCAGGTCCAGGAGCCGCATGACGCGCGGCGCGAGCAGCAGGCCGGCGCCCATCACGGCCACACCGGCGACCGCGTCGAGGAAGTAGTGGTTGGCGGTGCCCATGACCACGAGCGCGGTGCCCAGCGGATAGAGGACACCGATGATCTTCGCCCCGCGCGTGCCGCCGTGCCGCCACAGCATCACCCCGCACCACAGCGCCCAGCCGACGTGCAGGCTCGGCATGGCCGCGTACTGGTTGGTCATCCCGCCCATGCCGCGCGGCGCACTCGCCTCGCCGCCCCACCAGCCGTACGAGCTGTAGTGCGCCATGGTGTCCACGAAACCGTGGCCGGCGGACAGCAGCCGGGGCGGGCAGGTCGGCAGCAGCGTGAAGCCGATCAGGCCGAGGAACGTGGACGTCATCAGCCAGGTCCGGGCCCGCCGGTAGTACTCGGCGCGCCTGCGGAACAGCCAGACGAGGACGGCGGGCGTGATCAGGTAGTGCAGCGAGGCGTACCAGAAGTCGGCCGGCACCCCGAGCCAGGGCTCGCGCGTGAACAGCCGGTTGAGCGGGTGCTCGGCGTTGAGGTGCAGGGTCTGCTCGAGGCGCAGGATCGCCAGGCCGTGGTCGATGGCGGAGGAGACGTCACCGCGGGCGAGGAGGCGGCCGGCCGAGTAGCAGCCGTAGACGAGGAGGATCAGGGGCAGCTCGGTCCACCAGCGCAGCCGGGTACGCGGGAGCACCTCGGTGCCCGGTGTCTCGGTCTGCGGCATCCGATCGTCCTCCCCCTTGTCGCTTGCGGTCCGCCCCGCAGGGCGACCGTGTCACTTTACGGTGTCCGTGTCCCCGCCCATGAGGGCGCTCCGGCCCACGAAGACGCCGAGATCGCCCGCCGGGTTGCCCCGGAACCGGTTGAGCGATGATGGGAGGGTCCCCTTCGCTCCCGGAAAGGTCTCCCATGGCACCGCGCATCCTGCTGGCCCGGCACGGACAGACGGACTGGTCACTGTCCGGCAAGCACACCGGCAGGACAGACGTACCGCTGCTGGAGGAGGGCCGGCGGGGGGCCAAACTGCTCGGCGAGCGACTGCACCGGGCCCCGCTGGACGGGCTGTCGGCGGCGGAGGTGCGCACGAGTCCGCTGGCACGCGCGCGTGAGACGTGCGAACTGGCCGGTTTCGGCGACCGGGCCACCACCTGGGACACGCTCATGGAGTGGGACTACGGCGCCTACGAGGGCATGACCCCGGCCCAGATCCAGGCCGTCCGGCCGGGCTGGCTGATCTGGCGGGACGGGGTGCCGGACGGGGAGAGCATCGCCGACGTGACCGCGCGCGCGGACGAGGTGGTGGCGTGGGCCCGGTCGGCCGACCGCGACGTCCTGGTCTTCGCGCACGGCCACATCCTCCGCTCCATAGGCGCGCGATGGCTGGGCCTGCCGCTGGACTTCGCCGCCCGGATACGCCTGAACCCGACGTCGCTGTCCGTGCTGGGATGGGCCTACGGGGAACCGGCGATCGAGAGCTGGAACGACCTGGGGCACCTGGCGGGATAGCCACACTGCTCCCGTTCCGCCTACGCCCTCGCCGTCCTCGGCACCGAGGCATGCCGGTCGAGGAACTCGGAGACCCCCGACGCGCGCCGGTGAGGCAACAGCACCCGGGCCGTCCCGGCCAGCATGCTCTGGATCCGTGAGGACTGGACCTGGTCCAGCAACGACAGCACCTGCAAACCGGCGGCGGCCGCCTCGTCCGGACGGCCCTCACGCGCGAGGTCGTCGGCGAGTTCCGCGGTGTAGAGCGCGATGTTGCGGGTGAAGTGCGGATCCTGCAGATGCGCAGCCCGGCGCGCGTGCCGCGCCGCGCGCCGCCAGTCGCCCAGCATGGACCAGCACTGCGCCTCCAGACCCTCCAGCTCGGCCTCCCCGTAGAAGCTCATCCACTCGGGGTCGGCGTCCGAGCGGCCCCGCGCGAAGAGCGCCTGCGCCCGGACGAGCGCCTGTTCACAGCCGGTGCGGTCGGCGAGCCCCGCCCAGCCGCCGGCTTCCCGCAGCGCGAGCAGGGACATCAGGCGCGCCGAGCCCAGCGGCGCGGCCGCGCGCTGTGCGGCCTGCGCGGCGCGGACCGCCTCGCGGGGGCGGCCGGCGTCCCGCGCCAGGAACGCGGTGTTGCAGAAGGCGTGCGCCTCCAGCGCCGGGTCCCCGGTCATACGGGCCGTGGCCAGCGCCTCCGCGTAGTGCGAGCGGGCGTCGTCGAAGCGGCCGGAGTCGTGCGCCAGCCAGCCCACGGAGATGGCGAGTTCGCCGGCGCCCGAGTGCAGCCGTTCGGCGGTGGTCTGCCGGGTCGCGCCGGCGTCCAGGAGTGCGTAGGCCGCGCGCAACGGAGCCGCCGCGCGCCGGTAGAGGCCGTCCGCGCCGTGCCGGTCGTCGAGCAGCCGGATCCGGCGGACGGCCTCCTCCAGGGCGAGCGCCTCCGGGGTCCCGGGCCGGCGGGCGGTCCGGACCGCGGCCGCGGCGTCCGTGGTGAGCCCCAGCGGGGCCAGCGTGGCGGCGGCAACCGTGGCGCCTCCGCCGGTCATGAATGCGCGACGCAGCACGTCGCTCTCCTCGTGGTTCAGATGGTCTTTCGCGTACGGTTCTGGCGCGCCGTACGGGTCCTGCGTGTCATACGGTTCTGCAGCCCCCCGTGACTCATGCGACTCACCGGGCGCCTGGTCGGCGACGGGTTCCCCGGGCACCTCCGCCGCCGGACGCGCCGCGCGGCCGCGGACGGCCGAGCGCGGCGCGAAGCCGAGGTCGGTGAGCGTGCGGCCGGGGAACATGTGTAGGAACACCCGTTCGTACGCGTAGTTCGGGCAGCGGATCTCGCCCGCCTCGACCCTGCCGATGTACCGCGCGTCACAACTCACCCGCTCACCGATCTCGCGCGCGGCGCGCCGTACGAGCGCCGCGAACTCGGCCGGTGAACGCCTGCCGCGCAGGTGCCGGAAGGCGAGGTTCGGCCGTGGTGGCCGTTCGGGCTGTGACGAGGTCTCGGTTGACGACGCCATGGCCGGGTCCTCTCGTGCGAACCGTCGAACCATGCCGGGGCCGGGGCGATACGCGACGAGTTGTCCGAGTGGCGCCCTGGTTCCGGCGGGCATGAACGTACCTGCTGTGAAGGACCCGCCACGCAGTGTTTGGCTACAAACCGGATATCTCATCCACGATCTGCCATGAAGTGCCATTCTTTGCGGCGCACTTGTGCGTAGCCGTTGACGGGCTTGCGCGTTGGACTCCGTGGACCGCAACAGGGCTGTGTGGTGGAGGCCGTCATGGAGACCAGGGAGTCCAGCCAGAGCAACGAACCTTGTACGTCGCCGTCGTCGGCCGGGGGAGACTGCGTGGACGCGGCGGCCTGCGACCTTGTGACGGTACCGGCGCGGCAGGGTCTCGAGGCGGTCGACATCCTGCGGCGCGGCGTCGGTGAGGCGATGGGGCCCGTGCTGCACGACGGCGGTTGCGCCACCCTCGGCTTCCTGGTTCCGGCGGGCACGGCGGCCGGTTGGGACGTGCCGGGCAGCACCTGTACGGAGACCGACGGGCGCGGACTCAGACTGAACCCCGAGCCGCCGGTGGAGGGCTCCGACTGGCTGCTGCCGCCCGGCGAGGCCGACCTCGCCACCGACCCGATGGTGCTGCGCCGGGCCCTCGGAGAGGCGGCTCGGCTGATCGAGGCGGCCGACGGCTGCCAGTGAGACGACCCGGCCGCTCGAGGCGCGGACGACTGCCGACGAAACGATCCGCCGCTCGAGGGACCGACAGCGGCTGGTGGAGCGGCCCGGGCTCGCCGAGGGGCCGACAGCTGTCGGTGGAGCGGACTGGCCGGCCGACGGGTCGACGGCTGGCGGTGGAACGATCCGTCCCGGTCGGGGGGCGACAGCTGTCGGCGGGGCGGCCCGGCCGGCCGAGGGGGCGACGGCTTCGGTGGAGCGACTCGGCTGGTCGAGCGGCGGGCGGCTGCCGGTGGAGCGGCCCGGCCCGGTCGGGGGGCGACGGCAGCCGGTGGAGCGGACCGGTCGGTCGAGGTGCGGACGGCTGCCGGTGAAACGATCCGCGGGTCGGGGGACCGACAGCAGCCGGTGGAGCGGACCGGTCGGTCGGGAGGGCGGTGGCTGTCTGTGCGGCGCGGGCCCCGGCGGGCTGCGACAATGGTTCGATGGGTGGGTCCAGGAGCACGCGGAAGGCGCAGCACACGCGGCGCAGGCCGGCGGCCGTCGAAGCCGTCGTGGAGGCGGTCGACGGCGGGCTCGCACAGCTCGTGCCCGACCCCGACCGAGGCCGTGCCTGGACGCTGCTGATCGACGGCGCGCCCCAGTCGCACGTCGACCTGGACGACCCCGCGTATCTCTCCTTCGAGTACCAGCGCCGTCTCGGGCATGTCATCGACCTCGTCGCCCCTCCCGGCAAGCCCGTGCGCGTCGTGCATCTCGGCGGCGGCGCGTTCACCCTCGCCCGGTACGCCGCCGCAACCCGGCCCCGCTCCACCCAGCAGATCGTCGAGCGGGACGCGGCCTTGGTCCAACTGGTCCGCCGGGAGCTGCCGTTGGACCCGAACGCCCGGATCCGGGTCAGATCGGCGGACGCCCGCGCGGGCCTCGCCAAGGTGCCCGACGGCTGGGCGGACCTGCTCATCGCGGACGTCTTCAGCGGCGCCCGCACCCCGGCCCATCTCACCTCCACCGAGTTCCTGGACGAGGTCCGCCGGGCCCTGAAGCCGAACGGGGTCTACGCCGCCAACCTCGCCGACGGCCCGCCGCTCGCCCATCTGCGTGGCCAGATCGCCACCGCTGCCGCCCGGTTCGCCGAGCTCGCGCTGATCGCCGACCCCGCCGTCCTGCGCGGCAAGCGCTTCGGCAACGCCGTCCTGGTCGCCTCCGACACCCCGCTCCCCGTCGCCGAACTCACCCGCCGCGCCGCCTCCGACCCGCACCCGGGCCGGGTCGAACACGGCAAGCCGCTCACCGACTTCACGGGCGGCGCGGCCCCCGTGACGGACGCGGCGGCCGTGGCCTCCCCGGCCCCGCCGCCGTCGGTGTTCCGCTGACCCGGCTCTGCCCGAGCACGGGGCTCAGCTGACCCGGCTCTTCCCGGGCGTGGGCTCAGTAGTTCCCGATGTCCACATGCGGCGGCCCGTCGTGCCAGGTGCACATCACCGACACCCGCTCCGTGCCGCTGCTGAACTCCACCCGGATCCAGGTCTCGGTCTTCCACACCTGCATCGACCAGCCGGTCCCCGGCGTCGCCGAGACGAGCGTGGCACTGGACGGGCCGAGGTCGAACACGGCCCGGCCGCCGTCGGTGTCGTACGACTTGACCCGGCCGGACACGGACGGGGACGAGGAGGCGGTGGGGGAGGGGCCCGAGGTCCGGGTGGGTGCGGGGGCCGTGGCCGGCGGCCTGGGCGACGGGCCGGCGGACGAGGGAGGCCGGTGCGTCGGCGAGTTCAGGGACTTCGAGCCCTGGGCCGTCGCGTCGGCGGCCGTGACCGGCAGGGCGCGCGGCGGGTCGTACGCCGTCCCGGCCATCACCGTGTGCACACCCCACCACGACAGCGTGACCGCCGCTCCCGTCGCGAGCAGCCACGCCAGTACGTGTACGAGTCCTCTGCGCATCGCGGGCCATACTGCCCCAGGGGGACCGCCGTGCGCACACGCCCCGAGTTATCCACAGGCGTCCGCCCGGTGCGGGCCGCATGGCGTACGGTGCGGCGCATGGCAAGTGTGCTCGTGGTCGAGGACGACCAGTTCGTACGCTCGGCGCTCATCCGGCATCTGACCGAGGCCGCACACACCGTGCGCAGCGTCGGTACGGCACTGGAGGCGCTGCGCGAGGTCGCCCATTTCCGTTTCGACGTGGTCGTCCTGGACCTCGGACTGCCGGACCTGGACGGCTCCGAGGCGCTGAAGATGCTGCGCGGCATCACGGACGTGCCGGTGATCGTCGCCACCGCCCGGGACGACGAGACGGAGATCGTCCGGCTGCTCAACGCCGGCGCGGACGACTACCTGACCAAGCCGTTCTCCGTCGAGCACCTCTCCGCGCGGATGGCGGCCGTACTGCGCCGGGCCCGCTCCGGGGGCACGGAGGCCGCGCCCTCCTCCGTGCTGCGGGTCGGCGGCCTGACCGTCGACCCGCTGCGCCGCCAGGCCGAGCTGGACGGGATCCGCCTCGACCTCACCCGCCGCGAGTTCGACCTGCTCGCCTTCCTCGCCGGCCGCCCCGGGGTGGTCGTCCCGCGCAGGGAACTGCTCGCCGAGGTCTGGCAGCAGTCCTACGGCGACGACCAGACCATCGACGTCCATCTGTCCTGGCTGCGCCGGAAACTGGGGGAGACGGCCGCCCGGCCCCGCTATCTGCACACCCTCCGGGGGGTCGGCGTCAAGCTCGAACCCCCGGCCGACGGGGAGCCGGTGCGATGAGATGGGCTCTGGTCAAGGTCTGCCTGGCGGTCACCACGATGGTCGTGGTCGCCTTCGCGGTCCCGCTCGGCCTGGTCGTCAAGGAGATGGCCCGCGACCGGGCGTTCTCGAACGCCGAGCGGGAGGCCGCCGCCGTCGCGCCCGCGCTGTCCATCACCACCGACCGGGACAAACTGGAGCGTGTGGTGGCCTCGGCCGGCGCCGACTCCGGGATGGCCGTGCACCTGCCCGCCGACGGTGGCCGGTCCGCCCTGGACATCGGCCGCCGGCGCGCCGCCGACCGCGACATCCAGGCGGTACGGAAGCTGGGCCGGGCCTCCACGACCTCGGTGGCCGGCGGCTCCACGCTGCTGCAGCCGGTCGCGCTGAGCTCCGGTGACATCGCGGTCGTCGAGGTGTACGTCCCCGAGGCCGAGGTGACCAACGGCGTCGGCACGGCCTGGGCGGTGCTCGCGGCCGTCGGCCTCGCGCTGATCGTCGGCTCGGTCGCGGTCGCCGACCGGCTCGGGGTGCGTATGGTGCGGCCCGCCCAGCGGCTGGTCGAGGGGGCGCACGATCTGGGCGAGGGCAAGCTGGGCGCCCGGGTGCCGGAGGACGGTCCGACCGAACTGCGGCTCGCGGCCGTGGCGTTCAACTCCATGGCCGACCAGGTCGTCCAGCTCCTCGCCAACGAGAGAGAGCTGGCGGCGGACCTCTCGCATCGCCTGCGTACGCCGTTGACCGTGCTGCGGCTCAACGCGGCCTCCCTGGGCGGCGGACCGGCCGCCGAGCAGACCCGGGCCGCGGTCGCCCAGCTGGAGCGCGAGGTCGACACCATCATCCGTACGGCCCGGGAGGCCAAGCCGCAGACCGCCGCCCCCGGCCCCGGTGCCGGGTGCGACGCGGCCGAAGTGGTGCGCGAGCGCATGGAGTTCTGGTCCGCGCTCGCCGAGGACGAGGGCCGCAAGTGGCGGGTGGCCGGAGTCGAGCGGCCGGTGCGCATACCCGTGGCCCGCGCCGATCTGGCCGCCGCCCTCGACGCCCTGCTCGGCAATGTGTTCCGGCACACCGCCGAGGGCACCGCCTTCGCGGTCGACGTGCACAACGGCGAGGACGCGGTGATCGTGCTGGTCTCCGACGCGGGCCCCGGCATAGCCGACCCGGAGGCGGCGATGGCCCGCGGCCGCGGCTCCGGAAGCGCCGGTTCGACCGGACTCGGGCTCGACATCGTGCGCAGGCTCGCCGAGTCCACCGGCGGGGACGTCCGGGTCGGCACCTCGGTGCTGGGCGGCACCGAGGTGCGGATCTGGTTCCAGCTGGACGGGCGGCGGCCGGTGGCGCGGGGCCGTGTCCGAAGACGCCGATCGGGCAAACCGGTCCCCAGTGGTCTCGACCATTAATCGTCCCCGATCCCTTCCTTAAGCGAACCCTAAGGTCTGCAACGGCCGTCCGGATCAGGCCGTTTGCCCGATTCCGGATCGCTAGCGTGCTGCCGCACCTCACCCCCGTGAACAGCGAAGGCAGGCACGCGCATGACCACGCACCGGCGCAGGATCAGTGGCAGGAACAAGGCGATAGGCGGTCTCGTGGCCGCGGCCGTGGTCGGCGGTGGCGCGCTCCTGCTCACCGGCACGGCCAACGCGGCCGGCGTGAACGCCGCGTACACCAAGACCAGCGACTGGTCGACCGGCTACACCGCGCAGTACGTCGTCACCAACAACAGCGGCCAGACCGAGAAGACCTGGACCCTGGAGTTCGACCTCCCGGCGGGCGCCCGGCTCGGCTCCCTGTGGAACGGCGAGTCGAGCGTCAGCGGCTCGCACGTCACCGTGAAGCCCGCGAAGTGGGACACCGAGGGCCTCGCCGCCGGGAAGTCGGTGACCGTCGGTTTCGTGGTCGAGGGCAAGGGCGACCCGACGGGCTGTCGTATCGACAACTCCCAGTGCTCCGCGGACGGCGGCGCCACCCCCGAGCCCAGCGGCCGTCCCACCGCGACCCAGTCGCCGACCCCGACAGCCGCCCCGACCAGGAGCGCCACTCCCACCCCGACCAGGACGGCCACCCCGACCCCGACCGCCTCGCAGACGACCGGCAGCGGCACCACCGCCTCCGCCGGCTTCGCACCGTACGTCGACACCTCCCTCTACCCGGCCTTCGACCTGGTCGGCGCGGCCGACGCGACCGGCGTGAAGAACTACAACCTCGCGTTCATCACCGACGGCGGCGGCTGCACCCCCAAGTGGGGCGGTGTCACCGACCTGACCAGCGACGCCGTCGCCGCGCAGATCGGCTCGCTGCGCGCCAAGGGCGGTGACGTCCGGGTCTCCTTCGGCGGCGCGTCCGGCTCCGAACTGGCCACCACCTGCTCCTCGGCGGACGCGCTGGCGGCGGCGTACGGCAAGGCGGTCGACGCGTTCAAGCTGACCAAGGTCGACTTCGACGTCGAGGGCGGCGCGCTGCCGAACACGGCGGCGAACACCCTCCGGGCGAAGGCGATAGCGAAGCTCCAGGCGCAGCACCCGGGCCTGGACGTCTCCTTCACCCTCCCGGTGATGCCCGAGGGCCTCACCCAGGACGGCGTGAACCTCCTCTCCAACGCCAAGTCCAACGGCGTGAAGGTCTCCACCGTCAACATCATGGCGATGGACTACGGCGCCTCGTACAACGGCGACATGGGCGACTACGCCCAGCAGGCCGCGACGGCCACCCAGGCCCAGGTCAAGAGCGTCCTCGGCCTGTCCGACGGCGCCGCCTGGAAGACGGTCGCCGTCACGCCGATGATCGGCGTCAACGACGTCTCCTCCGAGATCTTCAAGGTGGACGACGCCACCCAGCTGGTGAACTTCGCCAAGTCCAAGGGCCTCGGCGGCCTGTCGATGTGGTCCGCGGCCCGCGACAAGCAGTGCGCAGGCGGCGCGAAGAACTCCGCCGACCCCACGTGCAGCTCCGTAGTCCAGGACACGTTCGCCTTCTCGAAGGCGTTCGGCGCCTTCAACTGACCCTGCGGAGACCGGGCGTGTGGCGGCATCGCACACGTGCGCGTCTGACAGCTCTGAGGAGACGCGGCCCGCTCCGGACGGGCCGCGTTCGTCTCTAGTCGGCCTCCACCGCCGGCAACACCCCCGTCCGCGCCGCCTCCCCGTACCACCGCGCGCTCGACTTCGGTGTCCGCTCCAGCGTCGTGTAGTCGACGTACACCGCGCCGAAGCGCTTGCCGTAGCCGTACGCCCACTCGAAGTTGTCCATCAGGGACCACAGGTAGTAGCCGCGCACATCGGCGCCGTCCGTGAGGGCGCGGCGGACCTCGGACAGGTGGCCGTGCAGGTAGGCGATGCGCTCGGGGTCGTGGACGCGGCCCTCGGGGTCCGGCTTGTCGTCGTAGGCGGCGCCGTTCTCGGTCACGTACAGCGGCAGACCCGGTGCCTCGCGCGTGTAGCGCATGAGCAGGTCGTACAGGCCGGTCGGATCGATCGTCCAGCCCATCTCCGTGTGCTCGCCCGGGGTCTGGTGGAAGAGCACGTCGTCGGCGCCCGGCCACGGCGAGTGCTCACTGGCCCCGTGGCCGTCCGCCCGGGGGCCCTTGACCTCCCCGGACGCGGCCGAGACCAGGGCCGGGGTGTAGTAGTTCAGGCCCAGCGCGTCCAGCGGGACGTTGATCGTGCGGGTGTCGCCGTCCAGGACGTACGACCAGTCGGTGACCGAGGCCGTCGCGGAGAGCAGCGACTCGGGGTACGCCCCGTGCAGCATCGGGCCGTGGAAGATCCCGTTGGCCAGGTCGTCGATCCGGCGGGCCGCGGCCAGGTCGGCCGGGTCCTGCGAAAAGGGCCGTACGACGGAGGAGTTGAGGCTGATCGCGATCTCGTTGCGGGCCGGCATCACCGAGCGCAGGGCGGAAGCCGCGAGACCGTGCGCGAGGTTGAGGTGGTGGGCGGCGCGCAGCGAGGCCGCCGGGTCGGTACGGCCGGGGGCGTGGACACCCGAGCCGTAGCCCAGGAAGGCGCTGCACCAGGGCTCGTTGAGGGTGATCCACTGCTCCACCCGGTCGCCCAGCGCCTCGCCGACCAGCCCCGCGTACTCGGCGAACCGGAACGCGGTGTCCCGCTGCGGCCAGCCGCCCGCGTCCTCCAGCTCCTGCGGCAGGTCCCAGTGGTAGAGGGTGAGCGCCGGCCTGATGCCGTGGGCGAGGAGCTCGTCCACCAGACGCCGGTAGAAGTCCAGGCCGCGCTGGACCGCCGGGCCCCGGCCGGTGGGCTGCACCCGGGACCAGGAGACCGAGAAGCGGTACGCGGTCAGGCCCAGCTCCGCCATCAGCGCCACGTCCTCGCGGAAGCGGTGGTAGTGGTCGACGGCGATGTCACCGGTCTCACCGCCGGCCGTCCTGCCCGGCGTATGGCTGAAGGTGTCCCAGATCGAGGGGGTGCGGCCGTCCTCCCGCACCGCCCCCTCGATCTGGTAGGCCGAGGTCGCGGCGCCCCAGAGGAAGGCGGGAGGAAAGGTCACGGAGGTAACGGGTTGAGGCATGGAAGCGCTCCCAATGGGGTCGTAGGAGACCAGGGGTCGATGGAGGGGGAAGGGAGGAGGCGGAGGAGGGGCCGGGGCGGCGGTGGCCCGGCCCCCGTGCACAGGAGGTGTCAGCCCTTGATCGCGCCCTGCATGATCCCGCCCACGATCTGCTTGCCGAACAGCACGAACGCGACCAGCAGCGGCAGCGTGCCCAGCAGCGCGCCCGCCATGATCACCGCCTGGTCCGGGACGTATCCGGTGCCGAGCGAGTTCAGGGCCACCTGCACGGTCGGGTTCTGCTGGTTCAGGGCGATGATCGGCCACAGGAAGTCGTTCCAGGCGAACACGAACGTCAGCAGGCCGAGTACGGCCATCGCGGGCCGCGCCGCCGGGAAGACCACGTGCCAGACGATCCGGATGCTGCTCGCCCCGTCCACCCGGGCCGCCTCGATCAGCTCCGTCGGCAGCGCCTGCACCAGGTACTGCCGCATGAAGAACGTACCGAAGGCGGTGACGAGACTCGGCAGGATCACCGTCTGCAGCTGGTTGGACCAGCCGAGGTCCGACATCCACAGATACAGCGGTACGACGGCCAGTTGCGGCGGGATCATCATCGTGCCGATGGTCAGCAGCAACAGCAGGCTGGAGAACCGGAACCGCAGCTTGGCGAAGGCGAAGCCGGCCAGGGTCGAGAACAGCACCGTGCTCACCGTGATCGTGCCCGCCACGATCACCGAGTTGAACATCGCGGTGCCCAGCCCCGCCTGGTCCCAGGCCGTCTGCAGGTTCTTGAACAGGTTGCCGCCGAACCACAGCGGCGGCGGTGTCTGCGCGAGCCGCCGGTCGGTGCGGGACGCGGCGATCGCCGTCCACACCAGCGGGGCGAGCGAGACCAGCGCGAAGACGGTCAGCACGACGTACGTCACCGGGCCCGCGTGCAGCTGTCTGCCCGCGCCCATCCGGCCCCGGCGCCGGACGGCCTTGCGGGGCAATGTCAGTTCACCGGTCGTCATTGGGACTTCCTCAGCCGTCGGGTGAGCAGCAGATTGACCGCGGCGATGACCAGCAGGATCAGGAACATCGACCAGGCGATCGCGGACGCCTTGCCGAGGTTGCCGATGATCCAGCCCTGGTCGTACATGTACAGACCGAGCGTCTGGTACTGGTGGTCGGAGCCGCCCTTGGAGCCGCTGACCCCGCCGAACAGCAGCGGCTCGCCGAAGAGCTGGGTCGCGCCGATGGTGGAGACGACCACCGTGAAGAGGATCGTCGGCCGCAGCTGCGGGATCGTCACATGCCGGAACTGCTGCCAGCGGTTGGCGCCGTCGATCGCCGCCGACTCGTACAGATCGGTCGGGATCGCCTGCATGGCCGCCAGATAGATCAGCGCGTTGTAGCCGGTCCACCGCCAGATCACGATGGACGACACCGCGAACTGCGAACCCCAGTCGGACTCACGCCAGTTGACAGGGTTCACGCCGAAGAAGTGCAGGATCCAGTTGACCATGCCGCCGTCCCACGAGTACAGCAGCGTGAACACCAGGGTCGCCGCGGCCACCGAGGTGGCGTACGGGGTCAGCATCACCACACGCCAGACGGTCGAGCCCCGCAGCCGGTAGTTCAGCAGATGCGCGAGCCCGATCGCGGCCAGCAGCTGCGGCACGGTCGAGATGACACCGATGGTCAGGGTGTTCTTCAGGGCGTTCCAGAAGAAGTCCGACGACCACAGGTTCTTGTAGTTGTCCAGGCCCGCCCAGGTCTGGTGGTCCAGCGAGGACAGCTGCACGTCGTGCAGCGAGTACCAGGCCGTGTAGAGCAGCGGGACCAGCGTGAACGCCCCGAACAGGACGAAGAACGGGGACACGAACGCGTACGGCGACGCCTTCATGTCCCAGCGGTACAGCCGGCTGCGCCAGGAGTCGGCGCCCGCCGGCGTACCGCGACCGTGAGCGCCCCGCGCCGCGCCCGGCGGGGTGC
>NZ_JBEPBF010000187.1:0-13917 GCF_040298985.1 Streptomyces sp. NPDC001093
GCCGTCGTCCGCGAGGGCCTTGGCCACGATGCGCCGCCACTCGCCGAGCGCCGGGGCCCGGCTGTGCAGCAGGCGCACCGGCCTGCGAAAGCCGCTGTCCTGGGCGGCGCCGCCCGCGGCATAGCGCCCCAGGACCAGCGCAACAGCGGTGACGAGGGCGAGGCCGGTGACGGCCGCGGCGGCACCGTCGGCCAGGGCGAGCAGCACCTCGGCCGCGACCGCGACGGTGCTCAGTACGGCCAGCGAGTGCCGTACCGATCCGGGCGCCCGCAGCACGGAGCCGGCGAAGGTCCGGACCCGCGTGGGCACCTTCACAAGGCACCCGCCACGGCTTCGGGCCCGGACGCCCGCGAGCGCAGTCCGTCGGCGATCTCGGCGAGAGCCACCGCGGCCCGGTCGCGGTGGCCGCCGTCCATCGGGTGCGTGGAGTAACGGGCCTCGCGGAACAGGGCGGTGAGCTCGACGACGGCCGCCCCCGCGGGCAGGCCGCCCGCGACAGCCCGCTCCAGCAGGTCCTGCGGGCTGTCCGAGGCGCGCCGGGCCACCCCGGAGTCGGCGAGCGACTCCTCCATGGCGGCGTAGCAGGCGATGACGGCTGCGCGGGCGCCGGTTCCGTCCAGCAGGGCACGGCGCCCGGAGTCCACGGCCTGGGTCAGGCGTTCCTGCGCGTCGTCGAACGTCGCGTACGTCGCCAGGGCCTCGGGCGCCGGCGGCCGGGTCAGATACCGCCACAGGTGCAGCCCGGCGATCACGACGACCACGGCAAACAGGGCGATGCCGAGACCGAGCAGGATGCGTGTCAGCCCGAAGTGCATGCTGTGGTCGGCGTGCCCGGCATGCTGTGCGGGCGGCAGGGTGGGTACCGGGTCTTGCCGCGGGCCGGGAAGCGGTAACGCCTCGTGGCCGCCCCCGTGGCCGGCCTCGCGGCTGCTGCCGGACGAACCGAACCGGTGCAGGACCAGGACGAGCAGCGGGACGACGAGCGACGCGGTCAGCAGGACGCGGCTCACGCCGTCAACCAGCCGCTGTTCCACCGGGTTGAGTTCCCCGGCGGCGCCGACCTGCTCCCGGTACTTCTCACGCAGCGCCAAGCCGCCAAGGAGTGACAGCAGGGCGAGGCCGACCACGAGGACGGGGTTGCCGCCAAGCGGCCCGCGGCCCTTGGCCAACAGGCCCGTGTCGGGGTGCAGCAGCAGTGCTCCCAGGGCCGCTCCGCCCGCCACCAGCACCGTCAACGCGGCCTGTGCGGCGCCGATCGTGCTGTGCCGCCGTCGCCCGCCCGCCGTGTGCTCCCGCCCCACCGCCACGCCCCTCCCTCGTGATCGGCAGCTTCGCACACCGGTCGACGGCGTGTCAGCAGGGGGGGGCACCAGTGGGACGGCAGGGGCGGGACCCTCAGCGCCGCACCATCCGCCACGTCAGGTTGTGCGTGCGCTACGGCCCGCGCCGCGATTCCCGGCTGCCGGTTGCACCAAGTGGCGAAGTGGCCTTCGTCACGCACTGATTCCGAACCTCTCTGTTTCACTTCGAGTGTCCGATCCGGTGTGCAGAGGAGTCTGGCGCCACCAAGCCGCGCGGCATGCTGATCCGACACGCTGGGCCCATGCGGGGCATGGCAACGGAGCCGGGAGAATCACGTTGATCGTCTGGGTGAACGGTGCGTTCGGCAGCGGGAAGACCACGCTGGTGGACGAGTTGCGTCCACGCTGGCCCGAGGCGCTCGTATATGACCCGGAGATGGTCGGCCATGTCCTGCGGGAGATCGTGGAGGTGCCGACCGGTGATTTCCAGGATCTCAGGCTGTGGCGGCGGGAGGTCGCCAGCTTGGCCGTGGGTCTGGTTGAAGAGTACCACCGTCCTGTTCTGGTCCCCATGACCCTGGTCGACCCGGGGTATGCGGGTGAGATCTTCAGCGTGCTGAAGGACGCGGGCATCGACGTTCACCACTTCTTCCTCAAGGTCCCCCGAGATGTCCTGGAGAAGCGGATCGACGGCCGGAGCTTCACTCCGGACAACCACGAGCAGGACGAGCGGGTCCGGCGCTGGTGCAAGGACAGGATCGAACCGTGCATGGCCGCGGCCGACACCCTGCCCAGCGACACCGTGGTCCTGGACGGCGAGCTGACCCCGCAGGAGTTGGCCGATCAGGTACTGGCTCGGGTTCGAGCCGGTGGCCCATCCGGCGCCTGATCGGCGTGGTGGCCTGGTCAAACGTCGTTGTGCTGGATTTCGGCTGCCTCGACGCCTCGAGGGGTGTGGCTTCCAACCACCTCAGACCAGACAGTCTCATTCTCGTGCGGCCTGAGTGCGGCCCAGGCGGGTGACCACTGCTGACCGATTGCCGGCCGGCTCGCGAAGTGCGGCGTTCTCCGCGAGGAGTGCGGCAATGACAGTGGCCGCGGCGGCGTCGACCTCGTCCTGGAGCCGCTGCTGCTCGAGGCGGTTGTCCTGCAGTCGACGCCGGGGTGGGTGATCCTCGGTCAGCTTCTGGTCGTGCTTGCTCGCGGTGCCTTGGCTGACCCGGTTGTCCCAGTCAGCGAGTACCGGGGTTGCGCGGTTCATGGTGGCTCGGCTCACGCCTGCCTCCGATCCAGAGGTTCTGCTCGGTCGGCTTGCCGTCGGTGCGGATGGGGCGACCGGCGAAGAGGCGTTCCATGGCCTCCCGCAGGACCCTTTCGGCCTTGAGGGAGAGACCGGGCTGGTTCGGGATGGTCATGTTTCCTTCGACCTGATGAGTGCGATCTCGACTTCACGGATCTGCCGGCCGATCACCGCTCTGCGGTTGGCCTGGGGCACGGGAAGGCCTCGAAGGCGAGTCAGGGAGGCGTGCTCCGCTCGCCAGATCGGTGGGTCTTCGGGGGCGACGATGCTGTTGCTGCAGCCTGCGGGCTGGCAACGATCGCTGAGTGGCCCTCGCTGGAGCGCACGGCGCAGCAGCGCCAATCACCGTCCGCTCTTGCCGAACCGCGCGATCGCCTCCAGGATCGCGTCCTGCATCGCGGGACTGCCTGTGTGTCCGGAGTCGTCGATCACCTTCAGCTCCGCGTCTGGCCACGCTTTGGACAACTCCCACGCGGTCTTCAACGGGCTGCCGAGGTCGAGTCGGCCGTGGATCAGCACCGCTGGGATACCGGCCAACCGGTGTGCGTCACGGAGCAGTTGTCCATCTTCAAGCCAGGCATCGTTCGCGAAGTAGTGCGCGCAGATCCGGACGAAGGCCATCAGTGCGTGGTCAGTCTTGTCTGTGTAGGCGCCCGGATGACCAAGTACCTCGTGGGCGATGACAGCATCCTCCCAGGCACACCAGTCCCGCGCCGCCTTCTCCCTGACCGCCTCGTCAGGGCTGTTCAGCAGCTGGTTGTAGGCGGCCACGAGATTGCCGCTCCGGTCCGCCTCCGGCAGTGCGTCGCGGAATGTCTCCCAGGGTCCTGGCAGCAGGCGTCCGACGCCGTGGTAGAGCCAGTCGGTCTCCTCCGGCCGGGTCATGGTGACGCCGACGATGACGACCTCGGAGACCCGCTCGGGATGGCGCTCAGCGTAGGCGAGGATCAGTGTTGAGCCCCAGGAGCCGCCGTAGAGGAGCCAGCGTTCGATCCCCAAGTGCTCGCGCAGCCGCTCCATATCGGCGATGAGGTGGTCGGTGGTGTTGTGATCGAGGCTGACGGACGGGTCGGAGGCGTGAGGCCGGCTTTCACCGCAGCCTCGCTGATCGAACAGGACGATCCGGAAGACCTCGGGATCGAACATCTTGCGACTGCCACGGCGCCCTCCACTGCCGGGGCCTCCGTGCACGCACAGGGCCGCCTTCCCATCGGGGTTCCCACTGGTCTCCCAGTAGATCCGGTTTCCGTCACCGACATCGAGGAGACCGCGCGCGTACGGTTCGAGGGGCGGGAAGGGCTGGGCCATGAGGTCTCCTCCTGAAGGCGCGAAGCACAACTTCGCGAGGCTAGTCGACGCCTGGAACGACGTCTCCTGATTTGTCCTCAGCTCTCGCGCCGAGGTACTCGGCCTCGTCACGTCTGGCGTAGGCGACCCGGCGGAGCGCGGTGTGGCGGTGCATCCCGGTCACGTCGGCGAGGATCGGGCTGGGGAGATCAGCAGCGAGGGCAGCAAGCGCCCCGTTGTCGCGCGCGGTGCGAACCAGGGTGCCGTGCGGGTTGGGTTTCTGGGTGGTCATGCCGTGCCTCGAGATCGGCTTGCCCGGGACCAGGCTCGGGAAGAGCCACCGAGGGCCTGGGTGGGCTCGCGAAAGTTGCGGACGCGGTTGGGGCCGTTCGGTAAGTTGCCGAAGCAGCTGGGCGAGCCGTGGAGGCAGCCGGACGGAGGGGGCGGCCCAGGACCAACTGGGCGTGCTTGTCACCGAACTTGAGGTGTTCAGGCGTCAGGTGGCAAAGGCGTTCGGTGGACAGGCCGAACAGCAGGCTGATCGCGCCGCCGGCGCGGCGGCACGGAAGTCGGCGCGGTCCGTTGCCTCCTGCACTGGGAGACCGTCGAACGAACAGCAGCAGTACCAGGTCCACCGGCCGCTTGCCCCGCCCGGACATGCGGGCGAGAGCCACGACAAGGTCGCAGTCTCGGCGGCGGCGTGGACGTGTTACCTCCCCGCACCGCGAGATCCACGGCGGCCGCCAGGCCGTGGACGACCTTCCGGCTTGAGATGGACAAACGGCTCGATCTCGGAGTGCCGGTTGCGGAACTCCGCCCTCGCACCTTGTCGGCGTCTGGGGATCGCCCCGTGCCAGCGAGGTGGGGGAAGTGGGTGGAGGGCTTGTGGCCTGCTCTGTTACGGTCCTGTGGCCGGCCGCGGGACTCCGGTGCGACTTCCGGAACCTGCCTCTGAAGCAATGATTCGCAGCTCGTGCCCCCATTCCCCGGCCGGCGTCAGCGCTCTTGGGGAAAGATGTGGATGGATTCGTACGGGGACCTGGTCGCAGCCGACGACGTGCTGCTCTTCGTCAACGCGGCGATCACCTCCACTGGCCAGCGTGAATTCCACAGCGACGCGGGCGAGCAGCGGCTGTCCTTGGACTTTCTCCATGCGTACATGCTGGGGAACTACCGTGACCTGTACGCCGGGGTCCTTGCCCTCGACATCAACGACTACAACGCTGTCCTCATCATCCGGCGGCTGCTGGAGACCGGCGGTGAGGCCACGGCCGAGCAACGCCGCAGCGAGGGCCGTCTGATCGCGCGCCGTCTTGCGACGCTGCCGCCGCAACGCGTGTACGGACTGTTCGGCGCCCTGCGCCGGGCCAGGGTGAACAACCGTCGCAGCCGCGCGATCATGCGTGACTGGCTGTCCGCCCGCCAAGACCTGGCGTTCGATGCCGTGAAGTACCGCAGCGGCCTGAAGCGAGCCCTTCGTCATGCACACGTGGCCCCCGCCACCGAAGAGCTGGGGACGTTCCTGTTCGCGCCGCTGGCCCGCCCGCACTATGCGACACCCCTCTTGGAGATGTGGCGCCGCGCGCACTACGAGCAGGCCGCCCTGTATGAGCTGCCCTATACGGTTGCCGAGGGCTTCGCCGCCAAGTACGGCATTCCCCGGGATGTCTTCCTGGAGCGCATAGCTCCGCGGATGACCCGCCTGGAGACCATGCGGCTGCAGGAGTCCGCGCACAAACGTGGGACTACACGGGTACAAGCGGACCTGGCGGGGATGCCGCTGACCCGCTTGGCTACCTATGTCCTTTCGCTGCCCGTCGAGGAACGTCGGCGCCGGCGTACCGAGTTGACCCACGCCCTGGAATCGGCCGCCGACCGGGTGGCCGGCTTCCACCGCGGGACCTGGGGCAAGGTCACCGCCGTCCTGGACGACAGCTTTTCCGCCTTCGGTTCGGTTCACAAGCGGCGTCGACCGCTGGCCGTGGCCCTGGCTTGCCACTATCTGCTGGCGGCCCTTGCCGGCGACTACACCGGGCTGTGGACTTCTGGGCGGACTGACGCGCTGCTGACCTATCCGTACGGGCCGACGCCGGTTGGCCGACGGATCCTCGACGCGCTGGACACCGCCCCGTCCAGGCTGGTGATCGTCTCCGACGGATGGGACAACGCGCCTCCCGGCCTGGCCGCCGAGGTGCTGCGCATCTGGCGGACCCGGCTCGATCCCGAGCGTCGCACCAGCATCGTGCATCTCAACCCCGTCTACGACGCAGCCGATTTCGACGTGCGTCGGCTGTCCGCGACGGTGCCCACCGCGGGTATCCGTGACGCCGAGGACCTTCCCGCACTGGTGGAACTCGCCCAGTTCGCGGAAGGCCGGACTGGCCTGGCCGAACTGATCACTTACATGCACACCCGCGCGGCCCGAATGACGAGCGGACACCACCAGGAGCGGGCGCGATGACCACACTGGACCTGACCGGCCTGGCCACACGCCCCTCCCAGGTCTGGAATGCCGTCAGACTGGTGCCGCTCGTGCGTGACGAGCCTGTCGACGACCTCCGTCTGGGCTCGCAGCTCTACGGGGATGTGGCCGGGCTGGTCGAGCTCGGCCCGCGCCATGGCTACATCTCCTACATCCCGCACGGATTCGTCGCCACGTGGACTGATGACGGCACGCCGGCAGCCGCCTACGGCACACAGCTTTCCGCCGACGGCAATTCGGCTCCCGCCGCCACGATGGGCCTCCGCTTCCACCGCAGAATGGCCCGCCGTGAGGCCAAGGACCGGCTGCGGTTCCTCCCTATGCACCTGGCACTGGAAGGTTACCTGGCACTGCACTTCGGCGGCCCCTCCCTCGCGTGGGAGCAGTGGTCGCAGCGTGCGATCCGTCAAGGACTCTCTCCTCGCGTCGAGGAAGCCTATGTGGGTGCCGAAGTACGCGGGCTCGCCGACGCACTGCGCATCTTCGAGATCCACCCCAACCAGTGTGGCGTGATGGTCTACGTCGCCGACGCGCTCGCTGCCGCGTTCGCGGTCCCGCACCCCGACGACTACCGTGCACTTCACCCAACGCTCCTGCAGGACCTGTACGGCGAACTGATCCACCACTACGCCACGCTGATGCCGCCGGTGCCGGACTTCCGGGCCCGCATACCTGACTCGCAGATCCGCTCCCTGACCGACCTGCGCACGGCAGTTGCCGAACAGGAGCATGCCTGGACGCATTTCCACGACACGACCATGGCGACCGGCCTGCTGGAACACGCCTACACCTGGCAGTCGGTCTTCCGGATGGGACGCTTCACGCTCTCCCGCTTCCTGCCGCCGTTCCGCCCCAAACAGGAGAACCACATCGGTGAGGCCATCAGCGACGACAGGGGCAGGATCGCCTACCTCAAGACGTTTCGCCTGTCAGAGAACCAGGTTCGTCGTGGCCACCTCCTGAGCAGGCTTGCCGCCAACGACTGGCACCTGGCGGACACCGCGGCCGATCTTGGTATCGGGGAGGCCCAGCTAGGGTTGCGGCTGGAGTCTTCCGGCTTCGGTTACCTGCTCCGTCAGGACATCTTGGATGGATACCGCAAACAAGGACGAACCCGAACTGGATGAGCACGGCGCAAAGCGCGGTCTTGATCTGGCTGATCGGTTGGGATGAGCCACCGGCCAGGCGCACCGCCGCCGTTGCGACGAAACCGTGTACGGCGCAGCCGGCGGCTTCCGTGCCGGCGCTCTCGGCTTTCTCCGCCTCGTCGATCGCGCCTTCCGAATCCGGGACGCCGTCGGCTATTTTCGCGGCTTCCTCGGCGTCCTTGACGGCGGTGTAGGCGCGGTCAAGGGCTCGCCAGACCTTGAAGGCCTCGATGCCGACCTTGACGGCTTTGAAGATCTTGCCCCAGGGGACGACTGCTAGGGCGGTGTTGACGCAGCCCATGACGTCGCCCTTGGTGAAGCAGCTGTAGGCGTCGGTGAGACCGATGACGTCGGCGACCAGGTTGAGCAGGTGGTGCTTGAGGCCGGAAGCCTGCTTCCGTGCGGCGGCAGCGGCTCCGTGCGCGGCGGGTCGACCGCAAGGTTCCGGTCCCCTGGCGGTCGGGGATGAGGCAGATGAAGGGGCCGTCGGAGGAGTGGGTGGCCACGGTTTTCGCCGGCTATGGAGACGTAGGTGCCGCCGGCCCCCCTACGATGGCGCTTCCACACCCATCTGCCAGGGCCCGAACGGCTCCCGGGGCAGAGCTCTCCACAGAATTCCGGTGCGGTATCGGTCAGCAGGCGCATGCGTCCGCTCGTGGTCACCGAGGCTGGTAGGCGGTGGCCAGCACGGAGACGGTGCCCTGGTCGGGCAGGAAGGCGTCATCATCCAGGTCCGCAGCACTCAAGTGGCGTGCGCTCGGCGTCATTCCCACCAGGTCGAGGGCTTCCTGCCTGGTCAAAAGCATGGTGTATTCGACCTGTTCGGTGACGGCGGCCTTGAAGAAGGGATCCAGCGCTCGATGCAGGCGCTGTTCCTTGGCCGGGTCGATCGTGACCATCGCAGGCACCCGGCCGCGCAGCTCGGCCAGGTGCCGCGCGCTGGGACGGACCACGATCAACCGGCCGGTCGGGCGCAGCACGCGGTGGAACTCGGCCGGGTTGCGCGGGGCGAACACGTCCAGCACGACATCGGCCACTCCGCTGGCCAGCGGAACGGGGCGGAAGACGTCCCAGGCCACCGCGGCGGCTCGTTCATGGGCCCGGGCCGCTGAGCGCAGCGCGCGCACCGATGTGTCCAGCCCCAGACCACGGGCGCCGGGCAGTTGGTCGAGAACGCCGGCCAGGTAGTAGCCCGTGCCGCACCCGACGTCCACAACCGTGGTCTGCTCAGACACGGCGTCGGCCGCCAGGCCGGCCACGACCTTGCGGATGGGCGTGTACGTGTCGGTCGACAGGAACCGGTCCCGGGCCTGAGCCATGGCCGCGTCGTCGCCGCTGGTGGCGCGGATGCCCGTCAGCAGGCCGGCGTAACCGTGGCGGGCGATGTCGAAGGTGTGGCCCACCGGGCAGCGCAGTGCGCCACGGTCGGGACGCAGGCGACGCGTGCGACACGTCGGGCAGCGCAGCAGGTCGAGGGACAGTTCGAGGGCAGGGGGAAGCGACGCGGGCACGAGGCACTCCTGGCGAAGGTGAAGGGAAGAGACCGTGCCCGCATGCGCGCTCAGCGCGTCGCTGCCTCAGGAAGGAAACGGGCAGCGCCGGAAACGTGGTTCACGCAGCAGGCACACCAAGGAGGGCGACGCCGTACGGTATCGCCCTCAACGTCTTCCGGTCACAGGAAGCAGCAGTGCGGGGTGCTCATGAATGCCACCCCATCACTCTACAAGCATCGGTGAAACCCTCACGGGTGCCGAAGCCGGGAGACACGGCTAGCCCTCGGCGTCTCCGCATACCTGGCCTGGTGTGACTTCAGCATCACCCGAACCCCCGGCTGAAGTTCTTGCTGTAACTGTTATCGTTACAGCAAGGGGGTGAAGGGCGTGAGCGCGAACAGCAGGATGACGGTCGCCGTCCATGTGCTGACCTGGATGGCCCTGGTGCACGGCCGCGGGCGCGACGTGGTCACCTCGGACCAGATCGCCACAAGCGTGGCCACCAACCCCGTCGTGATCCGGCGCAGCCTCGCCGATCTGCGGAAGGCGGCCCTGGTGACGGTCCGACACGGCGCCGGGGCCGGCTGGACGCTGGCTCGCGAACCGGAGTCCATCGCGCTGCTCGACGTCTACCGCGCGGTGCACGACGAGCCCCTGTTCGCCCTGCACCACGGCGAACCGAACCAGGCGTGCCCCGTCGGCCGCGGCATCCAGCCCGCGCTGCGCCGCGTCTACGTCGACGCGGAGGAGGCAGTCCGGCGGGAGCTCGCGGGGGTCTCGATCGCGGACGTCCTGCGGGACACCCTGGCCGCCCGCTCCGGCTGAACCGCCGAGCGAGGCCGGCCGGGGCCCGCCCTTGCGTGCAGTCGTAACAGAATCTGTTTCATTGGCTTGGGAGCATCAAGGGTCGCCGGACGGCCCGTGATCCGAACATACGGGGGTGGAAGCGCCATGCGGGCGATCGAGTACCGACGCCACGGCGGCTACGAGGAACTGCGGCTCGTGGACCGTCCTGCCGAACCGGCCACCGGCGGCCGGGCGTCGATCCGGCTCTCCTACGCCGAGGTGAGCCCGGCCGACAACACCATCAGGGCAGGGCGGATGGACCCCTCCCTGCACCAGACGCCGCCCCACATTCCCGGTGGCGGCGCGGTGGGACGGATCACCAACCCCGGGACGACCGCTCTGGCGGAGGGGGCGCGCGTCGTGGTCGGCGGCGGCGGGCTCGGCTGGCGCACCGACGGCACCTGGCGCGAGCAACTGACCGCGGACGCCCACCAACTGATACCGATTCCCGACGCGGTGAGCGACGAGGCCGCCTGCGCACTGTTCGCCGGTGCCGGATACAGCACCGCCTACCTCGTCCTGACCCGACTTGCCGGGCTGAAGGCCGGCGGTACCGTCCTGGCGCCAGGCATTGGTGGCTCCGTCGGCATGGGCACCGTGGAGGTGGCCCGCGAACTCGGCGCATCCCTGGCCGTCTCCACCGCAAGCCGCACCGACAAAGCCGAAGCCGCCCGCGCCGCCGGCTACGAGCATGTCATCGACCTGTCCCGAGAATCCCTGACCGACGGCGTCGCGCGCATCACCGACGGCAGGGGCGTGGACGTCGTGGTCGACGGCGTCGCCGGTCCGCTGCTCGGTCCCTGCATCGCCGCCCTCGCACACGGCGGCGTCTACGTCGGCGTCGGATACTCAGGCGGCACCGAAGGGACGGTGAACATCACCGACCTGATATGGAAGAACGCCACCGCCTACGGCTACACGTTCACGACGACCCCGCCGGACGTCGCCCACGCCGCCCGCGTGACCCTGCTGGACTGGCTGCGCGCGGGCCGCATCACCCCCGCCATCGCCCGCGTGTTCCCGCTGGAACAGGCTGCCGAAGCGCAGCGTCATCTGATCGAGGACCGGCCCTTCGGTCGCGTCCTGCTCACCATGGCCCGCTGAACCGGGCCGAAACAACAAGAGGAGCCGCGACATGCAGCCTCGCAAGGCCTTCACAGCAGATATTCCGGAACTGATCCGGCTGCGCGCCGTCGCGCTGGAGAGCCTGGGCATCGATCCTGGACCGGCCGACACACCGTGGCGGCATATCGCCCGCGACTGGTTCGACGAGCGAATCAACCGCCGCGACGACTGCGTCTGCCTCGTCGTCGGCGGCGGTCCCGGTGAACCTCTTCTCGCCTGCGGCATGGCCTGGGTCACCTACCATCTGCCCGGTACGCACTGGCCCGACGGGCGCCGCGGCTACCTCGACGGCATCGTCACCGACACCCCGGCCCGCGGTCGCGGCCACGCACGCCGCATCGTGGACGAACTGGTCGGCTGGCTCCACGGATCAGGCATCCACTACATCCAACTGCACGCCAGCGAGGCCGGGAAGCCGGTCTACGAAGCCGCGGGCTTCGTCACCGGCCGCTACCCGGGCATGGACCTGATCACGACTCCGCCCGCCAGGTGACTCCTGATGCGCCCCGCAAGGCGCACACAGAAGCGAGCCGGTCTTCGAGTGGCTGTGATTCCGATGACCTCGGCACCGGCACCCCCGACAGCGCCGGGGGTGGCATATCCGGCGCCTGCGGAGGCTCCCCGGGCGTCCACGGCGTACGCTTCTCGACGGTGAACTCGTCAAGGCACACACGGCACTTGAACAGGGCAAGCGCACCGACGAGACCGACTGCCCCGCCTGCCGGGAGGTTGTCGAATCGCTGCTGGAAGGCGGCGCTCTCTCCCGGCTCCAAGCCGCCCAGGGGATCCTGGGCCTGCGCAAGAAGTACGGCAGGACTCAGCTGGAGGCCGCCTGCGCCAAGGCCCTCACGGTCGTGGACCCGTCCTACCGCACCACCAAGGGCACCCTGATCGCCGGCACCGGGACGGATCCCGAGCCGGAGACCGGGCCCGCCGGCGCTGCGGCCCTCCTGCACGCGCCCCAGGGCCTGTTCGCCGCTGTCGAGACCCCCGGGACGCCGGACGGCGACCGCGACGACCTGGGTCAGGACAGTGTTGCGTGATGAGCATGTTGGACACCGCCCTGGGGGAATCTCTCAAGGCCCTGCCGCTGTCCGGGATGCTGGAGACCCTGGACGCCCCTCTCCCGCAAGCCCACGGCGGCGAACTCGGGCACCTGGAGTTCCCGCAGGTTCTCTGCCAGGAGGAGATCGCCCGCCGCGAGATGGTCGCCTTCCAACGGCGCCTGAAGCGAGCGAAGTTCGAGCAGCAGGTCACCCTGGAGGAGCTCGACTTCACCGCATCCTCGTAACCGCGCGCGTGACCCGTACCTCTGCCGTTGGCGATGCCGGTGGCGGATCGTCGTAGCCGGGAGCAAGGCCGTCGGACCGCTTCGTACCGCCGGGGCGGTCGCTGAGTCCGGGGTGCGGACGTGCTGCCTGAGGATGCGGACGGCGCGGTCCAGTGCCTGGTCGGCCTCGTCGAGGACTCCGGCGAACGGCTGAAAGACGTGGGGTACGTCGGCGGTGATGCCGAGGATCACGTCCGCTCCTGGTCGTCGGCCTGCCAGAGGGCGTGGCCGAGGCGGCTGGTCACCTCCAAGGCGGCGCGGAGTTCGAGTTCGTCGGTGCCTGTGGTCCGGCCGAGCCGGGCCTCGGCGCTCTTGACGCGGTAGGCGACGGTGTTGCGGGCGATGTGGAGCTGTTCGGCGGTGGTGATCAGACTGCGTCCGTTGGCCAGGTAGCACTGGAGGGTCTCGCGAAGCTTGGTGGTGCGCGGGTCGTGGGCGGCAAGGGGTCCCAGGGCGCTGTCGACGAACCAGCGGGCCTGCTCCTGGTCGGTGGTGATCAGGGCGGCCAGTCGGACGGACCGGTAGTCGCAGATGCGGTTGCCGGAGAGCAGGGCGAGGCGTCCTGCTTCGCGGGCGCACAGGTGGCTCTGGCGCATGCCGGCCAGGCCGTGGGCCGGGATTCCGAGAGCGGCGCGGATGTCGGGGTGTGAGGTGAGGGTGGCCTTGATCAGGTCGGTAAGTCCGCTGGTGGGTGTGCGGGGCAGGCCGATCCACAGCCAGGTGATCGAGGCTTCGGCCGGCACGGTCAAGGTGGCTGCGCCGGCGATGGTGTGAGCGATGTCGGCGACTGCGGCACGCAGTTTGGTCTCGGATGTGTCGGGCGGATCGCTCACTGCGGGCCACAGGATGCAGGCGAGATGGTAGCGGTGGACCGGGTAGCCGAGCAGGACTTCCGCCTCCTCGCTATCACCGATGGGCGTGCCGGCCAGGATGCGGTCCACGAGCGCGCGGCGTGCCGCGGCTTTGCTCTGGCTCCAGCGGTCCCGCTCGGCGATGTACTCCTCCGCCATGACAGAGGCGTGCATGTCGACGTGATCGAACAAGCGCTCGTTGATGCGCTGTGTCTCGGAGAGCTGGTCGCCCGGCGGCACTTCGCGTTCGATGGCGGCGGCCAGTTCGCGCGCCAGCTCTGCGTGTCCGACTCGGATGGCCCGTAGCACTCGGTCGAGTGGGATGCCGCGCCGGGCGAATTCGCGGTCGCTGTCCACGGTGTCGGGTGGGATGTCGGCTTTGGACGGGGCGCGATCGTGGCGCAGGGTGATCAATGCCGTGAGCACGCCGGATTCGACGGCGCGGCGCAGGGTGAGGGTGGGGCCTGGTCCGTCGCCGTGCTCCGGGACGCGTTCGATGACGCGCCGGGTCATCGCGGCCGCGGTGTCCACGGCCCATTGAACGGGCCCGGGCCCCAGGTCGGCGGCTGCGGCTGCCAGTGTCTGCGGCGAGCAGGCCGCTGGGGTCTGCTGTTCGTGAGGGGTGGGGGTGTGCAGCCGCAGCACCCAGTCGTAGGCGGTCACATCTTGCCTCCTGGGGTGGGTGCCGTGAGGTGCGTCAGGAGTGATCTTTTCACCGCGTGGGGTCGGCCGGGTCCGGCTGCTCGCCGTGGAG